>CANHON010000067.1 GCA_947462115.1 Deltaproteobacteria bacterium
CGCGCGACCGGCGACAGCTGGACCGGCCCGCACGACCGGGCCACCCTGCGCGCCGGCGTCTACAGCGGCAAGCTCACCGGCCAGGAGCGGGTGCGCGCCCCGGGCGCCGCCGAGGGCAGCCCGCTGCGGGACGAGGCGTGGGCGGCGCCTTTGTTCGCCTTGTTGGAGCGGGATCGCCGCGGGGTGCGCCATGTGGTGTCGGCCCCGGCCGGCTCACCCGCCGCGCCTGCGGTGCCGCCGGTGCCCCACGCCGCGGCCCCGGTGGCGGCCGGCGGTGGCGCCGTGGGGCCGGAGGCGTCGGTCGATCCCAGCGCTGAGGCCCCGCCAGGGCCAGCGCCAGCGCCCACACCCCTGCCGGTGATCGTGCCGGCGGCCCCCCAGGACCGCAGCCGGCTCGTGATGATCGGCGTCGGGACCTTCGCCGTCTGCGCGATCTTGCTCGTGGTGGCCTGGGTGGCGCTCCAGACCTGAGCGGGCGTCGGCGCCAGCGGGCCGGACGGGCGGCCGAAGGCCGGCCTGGGACCGGGCCCTTCGGGCGCGGGCCCAGGCGGAGCGGGGCCGGGCGCGACCGTGGCGCGACCGGCGGGCCCCCGCGAACCCCAGCGGGCGCGCGGCCGCGCAGCGGGGCGCCCAAGGGGAGGGTTTGCCGAGAAAAACGTGCGGGACGCTGCCCTGCGGCTATTCGGCGGGCTCGCGGTTCCGCCAGCCCGGGGCGCCGTCGCTGAGGGGGGCGGTCTCGTTGATCTTGATCTCGACGAAGCGGGCGTCCAGCGGGCCGTTTTTGATGGGGATGCGGCGGGAGGGCTTGAGGCCGATGGCGCCGGTCTGCTTGGTGCTGCCGACCAAGATCCAGGCGGTCCAGCCCATGAAGCGCTGGCGGAGCACGTCGCCGAGGTTGCTCAGGGTCTGGCGCGCCTCGTCTTCGTCGCCCAGGCGCAGGCCGTAGGGCGGGTTGGTGATCACGAGGCCGTGGGCGCCGCGGGAGGGCCGGGCGTCCTCCATGCCGCCGCGGGTCAGGCGGAGGTCGAGGCCGGCCGCCTCGGCGTTGCGCTTGGTGAGCGCGAGGACCGTCGGGTCCCGCTCGATGCCGGCGAGGCGAAGATGACGGGTGCTGGCGGCTTTTTTGCGCTGGTGGGCCTCGCTGATGAGGCCGTCCCACTCCCGGCGGTCGTGGCCGCGCCAGCGGGAGAAGCCCCAGCGGCGGCGGAACAGGCCCGGCGCGATGTCGCGCACCACCATCCCGGCCTCGATCAAGAAGGTGCCGGAGCCGCACATGGGGTCGAGCAGCGGGCGCTCGTCGTTGGCCGACCAGCCGGCGATGCGCAGGCAGGCGGCCGCGAGGCTCTCTTTGAGGGGGGCCTCGCCGGCTTGGCGATCGAGGCCGCGCTGGTGGAGCGGATCTCCAGCGAGGTCCACGCAGAGGCTGGCCTCGGCGCCGTCGAGGTGCAGGTGCAGGCGCACGTCCGGCGCGTCGGCGTCCACGGTGGGGCGGCGGCCGGTGCGGTCCCGAATGGCGTCGCAGACGGCGTCTTTGACGACCCGGGCCGTGAAGCCGGAGTGCCGCAGCGACTCGTTGACGCCGACCACGTCCACGGCCAGCGCTTGGTCGGGGCCGAGGTGCAGCAGCCAATCCACTTGGCGAACGCCATCGTAGAGCGCGTCAGCGTCTCTGCACGCGAAGAAGGCGAGCTCGAGGTGGATGCGGCTGGCGAGCCGGGACCACAGCAAGGCTCGGTAGGCCAAGCCGAGCGGGCCCTCGAAGAGCACGGCGCCGCGCCGCTCCTCAACCTTGGGGACCCCGAGCTCGAGGAGCTCTTGGGCGAGGAGGGGCTCGATGCCCCGGCTGCAGGTCGCGACGATGAGGTGCTTCATGGCGCGCGGCTATTGCGGGCCCCGGCCCCGCGCACCACGAAGCGGGGGCCAATCCGCGCCAGACCGACAGCGCGCGGTTAGGCGGACGGAGGACTCGCGGTCAACATCGCGCACAGCTCGCGGACGCTCAGGCTCTGTCCGCCGTCGGCGCCGGAGAGCACCCCATCGACCAGCTCGCGCTTGGTGGCGTGCAGCTCCAAGATCTGCTCTTCGATGGTGCCGGCGGCCACGAGGCGAACGACGGTCACGGGCTGCTTTTGGCCGATGCGGTGGGCGCGGTCGGTGGCCTGGTCCTCCACCGCCGGGTTCCACCAGGGGTCGAGGTGGATCACCGAGGAGGCGCGGGTGAGGTTGAGGCCGGTGCCGCCCGCCTTGAGGGAGAGCAAGAAGACGGCGCCTTCTCCGCCTTGGAAGCGGCGAACGAGCTGGCTGCGCTCGGCGGCCGGCGTGGCGCCGTCGAGGTAGAGGAAGGGGAGGCCCGCCTCCTTGAGCCGCGGCGCGAGGAGCTTGAGTAGGCTCGTAAACTGGGAGAACACGAGGCTGGCTTGGCCCTCGCTCCACAGCTCGCTGAGCAGCTCCACCGCCCGATCGAGCTTGGCGGAGGGGACGTTGCTCTCGGGATCGATGAGCTGGACGGCGTTGCTGAGCTGACGCAGCCGGGTGATCGCGCTGAGCACCTCGAAGCGCTGGCCCTCGCCGCTGCCCGCCACCCGGGCCGCCAGGGCCTCGCGCAGCCGGTGGTAGGTGATGCCCTCGATGCGGCTGAGCGGCACCCGCTCGGTGGTGACGATGCGCGGCGGGAGCTCCGGCGCCACGTCGGCCTTCTTGCGGCGCAGGATGAAGGGGCGGACCAGCGCGGCCAGGGCCTCCCGGCGCTCGGCGTCGCGGTGGGACTCGACCGGCCGCTGGAAGCGCTCGCGGAACACCTCGTAGCCCCCGAGCAAGCCGGGAACAGCGCGCTGGAGCAGGCTCCAGAGCTCTCCGAGGTGGTTCTCCACCGGCGTGCCGGACAGCAGCAGGGTGAAGTCCGCCGGGAGCTGCATCACGGCCTTGGCCCGACCGGTGCCCGCGTTCTTGATGGCTTGGGCCTCGTCCAATACGAGGGTGGCCCAGCCGATCTCGCTGAGGGCCTCAATATCGCGCTGCACCACGTCGTAGCTGGCGATCAGCACGTCGTTCTCGTCGAGGTCTTGGAGCAGCTCTTGGCGGTTGCGGTCGCGGTAGGCCCGGACGCGCAGGCTGGGGCCGAAGCGCGCGCACTCGTCGCGCCAGTTGTCGCAGACCGAGGTGGGGGCGATGACCAGCTGGGGCCCGTTGTTCGCGTGGTGCAGCAGCAGACCGATGGCCTGCAGGGTCTTTCCGAGGCCCATGTCGTCGGCCAGCACGCAGCCGGGGGCCCAGGCCGCCATGCGCAGCAGCCAGCCCATGCCTTGGGTTTGGTAGGGGCGCAGCGTGGCCTGGAGGCCGCTCGGCAAGATTGGGGCCTCGCTTCGGCTCGCGGCCAGGGCGGCGATCCGCCGGTTCCAGTCGGCCTGAAGCTCGCCGGCGTCGAGCTGAACGCCGCCCTCTGCCGCGGCCTGCAGGGCGGCGGCGGCGACGGAGGGCAGCCCGCGGTGGCCGTCCCGGTCGCCCGAGGCGGCGGCGGCGGGCGCCAAAGCGGCGCGCAGCTCGTCGGAGAGGCGCAGCAGGTCGCCGCTCTGGAGCGCGACGAAGCGGCGGCCGAGCAGGACGGCGGACAGCAGCTCGTCGATGTTGAGGGACGTGCCGTCGAGGCTCAGCTCGCCGGAGACCCCGAGCCAGTCGCGGGCCGGGCTGACCGAGAGCTTGAGGTCGCTCGGCTTGGCGGGGCGGCTGAGGCGGCGGGCGCGGCCGGCCCACTCCACCCGCAGGTACCCGGGATCGTCGGGGTTGACGGTTGGGAGGCCATCTTCGCCGCGCATCGACTCCAGCGCTAGGATCAGCACCTCGTTGCTCAGCGGCTGATCGGGGGTGAAGGGCGGGAGCTTGGCGCGGGCGGCCTCGGCGGCGGCGAGCTCGGCGCTGAGGTCACGGTTGGCCCAGATCCGGCCTTGTTCCGTGGTAAAGCCGAAGGCCTCGACCGGCGGCTGGCCGGGCTCCAACAAGGGCCCGCCGGCGACCGGCCGCACCATGAGCTGGGCCAGGGCGCCCTCCGGCCCGAGGGACTGCAGGCGCAGGATCGGCCGGGGGTCGGCCTCGACCTGCTCGCCCCGGAGGCCGGCGCCGAGGTGCAGGGGGAGGCGGCCCTCCAGGGCGGTGAGCAGCGCGACGGCGGAGGGCGCGAGGTCGGCGGGGATGTCTTCGCCGGTGAGCAGGGCGCGCAGGGCGGGCTTGGCGCCGGGGGCGAGGCGGGCGAGGCTCAGGCGGCCGGGGCGGGAGAGCTGCAGCAGGCGGTTGGAGGTGGACGAGAGCGCCCGCTGGACGTCATTTTGGTCGAGCAGGTCCTCGCCGAGGCGCAGCCGGGGCTCGACGCCGCCGCCCTCGAGGGCCCGCAGCTCCAGGCGCGGCAGCAGCAGGTCCACCCGCAGGGCCTCGCCGCGGTGGTCCACGAGGTTGGGCAGGCCCGGCAGGCACAGGAGCAGCTCGTCGCTGGGCGCGGTGCCGCCGCTCTTTTGGTGGCGGAACAGCTCCAGGAGCCGCAGCTCGGCGTCGCTCTCGATCCGCCGCAGCACCGGCTCCATGTCCTCGGGGTTCGCGGCCCGGGGCCGCCCGCCGCGCTCGCCGGAGATGAGCAGATTGACGGTCCAGACGCCGCTCCCCTCGGACTGAATGGCCCAGAGGTGGCCGGCGCGGGCGCTGTCGGCGCGGGCCGGGGCCTCCACCCAGGCGCGGAGGGCGGCGATGCTGCGGTCGGCTTCGCGCTCGCCGAGGCGCCAGAAGGGCGTGGCCTCGGGCCGGGGGTTGGCGAGGCGCTCCAGGACCGCGAGGGTGAGGCCTTGGCAGTCGGGGCAGGTGCCGTCGCGTCGCCCGCAGCGGCAGGTGTAGACCGCTTGGCCCGAGGCCATGCTGAGCTGGGTGGAGGTGGTCTCGCCGGCGCTGGCGGCGTGGTTGACCATGGTGACGGTGCGGCCGTCGTGCAGGAGCTTGAGCCAGCCCTCGATGGGCGCCCAGCCGGGCAGGTCGGCCACCAACATCGGCCGCAGCATGGTCCAGGCGCGTTGGGCCGACGGATCTTCGGCGGGGGCAGCCGGCAGGGCGCTGGCCCGGCGCTGGTGCTCCACCGCGCGCCAGGCCCGTGCCCGCAGGCGCGAGGCGAGCTCCACCGGATCGGGGTCGTAGCTGCGCCGCAGGGCCTTGACCGGCTCGGTCAGCACCTGCTCCAGTGTGCGAAAGTCTTGGGACCAGCTGCGGTTTCGCACGCCGAAGGCCAGATCCCACCGCAGGGCCAGCGCTGGCGCGAGGCCGAGCGGCCGGGCCCAGGCGCGCAGGGCCTCGGTGGTGGCGGGCGGGACAGTGGGGTCTTCCGCGCAGTCGGCGCCGACCGGCGCCAAGGAGACCAGGGCCCCGGTGGCGAGCTCCAGCTCTCGGCAGGGCCGAAGGTGCTGGGTGCAGCGGAGCTTCCCGCGCTTGCCGTCGAGCACGAAGTTGTGCGCGCCCTCGCCCTCCAGCATCAGCGAGACGGCGATGTCGCCGGGCTGCGCTTTGCCGCCGCCCTTGATCTGCCACAGGCGGACCGCCGACCAGAACCGAGCCAAGGAGAAGGCGCGCTGATCAACGGGGACCTCCGTGACAAACCGGAGGAGGGTGATCGCGCTCTCGGCGTCGAGGTCGGCCAGGCTCGGCATGGGGGGCTCCAGGCGGCGGACGAGTGCGGAGTCGGAGCGCCGAGCCACCCCCGCAGGTGGTCGGAGTCATCCGTCCGATGCGGCAGGTCCCTCGGGGGCCTCCGCAGGCATGGGGCTGCGCGTCCCGCCCCGCTGCGCACCCTCACCCGTTCCACGCGCGATCGCCAACCGATTGGGTGCTACCCCGATCTGGGGTCCGGGGCCTCGATTGGGCCGGCGAGGGCGACTTGCAGGGGGGAGCGCCGGGCGTGGGCGGCCGACGGGCCCCACGGATCGATGGGCGGCGCGGCGGGGGCTCAGGCGGCCGTGAGGCGGCGGAACACCTCTTCGAGGTCGGTGCGCTCCGGCGCGAGCTCGAGGAGCACGAGGCCCTGATCGACGGCCCACTGAAAGATGGCCGCGCGCTGGTCGCCGGTGCACAGCAGCTCCACCGCGGTGTGCTCGGGGTGCGCGGCCTCGCGCTCCGACAGCCGATCGACGCCGGGGAGCTGGGCGAGCCCGGCCCGGATCGCCGCCGGCGCCAAGGCCACCCGCCCCGGGGCCAGCTCGACGTGCAGGAGCTGCCCGCCCGAGGCGCGGTTGGTGATGGCCTCGGTCGAGCCGTCCGCGACGATCTTGCCGCGGTGGATGATGATCACGCGGTCGCAGGTGGCCTGGACCTCGCTGAGGATGTGGGTGGAGAGCAGCACGGTCTTGCTGCGGCCCACCTCGCGGATGAGGTTGCGGATCTCGACGATCTGGTTGGGGTCGAGGCCGGTGGTGGGCTCGTCGAGGATGAGGATGGGCGGGCTGTGCAGCAGGGCCTGGGCCAGGCCCACCCGCTGCCGATAGCCCTTGCTCAAGGCGCCGATCGGCTGCTTTTGCCGCTCGGTGATGCCGGTCTCCTCGGAGACCCGGTCGATGGCCCGCTTGAGCGTCGCCCGCGCGAGGCCGCGCACCTCGCCCATGTAGCGGAGGTAGTCCTCGACCCGCATGTCCAGGTACAGGGGCGCGTGCTCGGGCAGGTAGCCGAGGCGGCTGCGGGCGGCGATGGGCTCGCCCAGCACGTCGTAGCCGTCGATGAAGGCCGAGCCGCCGCTCGGGGCCAAGAAGCCGGTGAGGATCTTCATGGCGGTGGACTTGCCGGCGCCGTTGGGGCCGAGGAAGCCCACGACTTCGCCCTTCTGCACGCTAAAGTCCACGCCGCGCAGCGCCACTTGTTGCCCGTAGGCCTTCTCTAAGCCGCGCACCTCGATGGCTGACATGGGCACCCCTTTGGGCCGGTCTATCCCTCGCTGTGGCCGTTGTCCGGCCGCGCGGCCTGTGCTAGCGGGGCGCTGGGACTGGCCCCAGGTGGGAGCTGGCCGTGGAGGCGCGATGCGACCGCTTCACCTGGGCGCGCGGTGGACATCCGGCGAGAGTGGCCCGCTGGACGATGGTGTGGACTCGAACGCGGGCCCGGCGACCGCCGACCCGTTCAGCCCCGAGGCCAGCGGGGCGGCCCTGCTGTCGGGCTTGGGCGCGGCGCTGGAGGGGCGGCCCCCCTCGGCGGCGGCGGCGCGGGCCGAGGCGCGGCTGGTCAAGGCGGTGGGGCGCGCGATCGTCGACTGGCAGATGATCGAGGCCGGCGACCGGGTGATGGTGGCCGTCTCGGGCGGCAAGGACAGCTACGCGATGCTGGCCTTGCTCGAGCGCCTCCGCCGACGGGCGCCCGTCGACTTTAGCCTCGTGGCCGTCAACCTCGACCAGGGCCACCCCGGCTACCCCGGGCACCTGCTGGCCGATTGGCTGGCCGCCCACGGCTTTGAGCACCACATGCTGCACGCCGACACCTACTCGGTGGTCAAGGAGAAGGTGCCGGCGGGAAAGACCACCTGCAGCCTGTGCTCTCGGCTGCGGCGGGGGGTGCTCTACAACGCCGCGCAGGCCCTCGGCTGCACCAAGATCGCGCTGGGCCACCACCGGGGCGATCTCATCGAGACGCTGCTGCTCAACATCTTCTACGCGGGCCAGCTCAAGGCCATGCCGCCGGTGCTCCACAGCGACGACGGGCGCAACGTGGTGATCCGGCCGCTGAGCTACTGCGACGAAGAGGATATCGTGCTCTTTGCCGAGCAGCAGGCCTTTCCCATCATCCCTTGCGATCTGTGCGGCAGCCAAGAGAACCTGCAGCGCAAGCGGGTCAAGGGCCTCATCCGGGAGCTGCAGCGCGAGAACGGCGCTGTGCCCGGCAATATGCTCGCGGCCCTGCAGAACGTGCGGCCGAGCCACCTGCTCGACCCGCGCTTGCGGGCGGCGGTGGGCTTAGACGGGGCGGGCGGCGCGCCCCGGGGCGAAGACGAGGCCATCGACCGGCTGCGCTGAGGGGGCAGGTATGCGGATCACGACCTGGAACATCAACAGCATCCGCGCGCGGTCCGAGCACTTCTCGGCCTGGCTGGCGGCCAACCAGCCCGACGTGCTGTGCCTGCAGGAGACCAAGGCCCAGGACGCCCAGTTTCCGGTGAAGCTGTTCGAGGACGCCGGCTACCACGTCGCCTTCTACGGGCAGAAGACCTACAACGGCGTGGCCATCGCCAGCCGCAGCCCCATCACCGACGTGGACCGCGGCCTGCCGCTGGAGGGCGACCCCGAGGCCCGGGGCATCGCCGCCACCATCGATGGCATCCGCGTGATCAACGTGTACGTCGTCAATGGCAAAGAGGTGGGCGACCCCAAGTGGCACCACAAGCTGCGCTGGCTGGATGCCCTGGAGGGCTACGTCCGCGCGCGGCACCAGCCCGAGCAGCCGCTGGTGCTGTGCGGCGACTTCAACCTCTGCCCCACCGACCGGGACACCTACGATCCCGGCCTGTGGCACCGCGCCGTGTTCTGCACCGAGGAGGAGCGCGCGCCCTTCCGGCGGCTGCTCGCGTGGGGATTGCACGATGCCTTCCGCGAGACCTACCCGGAGGTCTGGGGCCGGCCGAGCTTCACCTGGTGGGACTACCGCGGCGGGGGCTTCCCCCGAAACCACGGGCTGCGCATCGACCACCACCTCGTCTCGGCGCCGATCTTCGCCCGGGTGGCGGCGGTGGAGATCGACCGGGAGACTCGGAAGGCCGAGAAGGCCAGCGATCACGCGCCGGTGACCCTCGTGCTCCGCGACGAGCCGCCGGCCGGCTCGGGGGGCTGAGGGCGGCCGGCCTGGAAAATACAGGCTTGTCTTGATGTGCAAACGCCCCCGTCTGAGGGAACAGACAGGGGCGTTTGTTATGGCGGGGCGGGGCTCAGGCCCGGGGGGCCTCGTCGGTCTGGGGCTCGCCCTCGGAGGGCTCCGCGGCGTTGGCCTCTACCTCGTCGGGCGCCAGCAAAGGGAAGGGGGGCTGGCCCCGCTCCGGCCGGACCGGGAGGGCGGGGAGCTCCCGCTCGCGCCAGGCCTCGCGCAGGGCGCCCAAGCTGGGCAGGCTGGCCAAGGGGGCGACCTCGGCGAGCAGCGTGGCCAAGACCTCGCGGTCGAGGACCTCCTCTTCGAGCAGGCGGGTGCTCATGCGGAACAGCAAGTCCTGGTGGGCCAGCAGCACGCGGCGGGCGTCGTCGTGGGCGGCGCCGAGCAGGGCGCGCACCTCGGCGTCGAGCTCGCGGGCGGTGTCCTCGCTCAGGGGCACGTCGCGGCCGCCGGGCCCGCCGGGGCCGAAGGGGCTGTAGTGCTCGCCGCCGTAGTCCACCGCGCCCATGCGGGAGGACATGCCGAACTGGCTCACCATGCGGCGGGCCAGATCGCTGGCCTTGCGGATGTCGTCGGAGGCCCCGGTGGTCACGTCGGCGAACACCAGCTCCTCGGCCACGCGGCCGCCGTAGAGGGTGACGATGCGGTTGCGCAGGTCCCCCTGGCTCATCAGGTAGCGGTCTTCGGCCGGGGTCTGGAGGGTGTAGCCCAAGGCGCCGACGCCGCGGGGGATGATGCTGATCTTCTGGACGGGATCGGCGCCCGGGCTGGCCGCCGCGCAGATGGCGTGGCCCGACTCATGGAAGGCCACGACCCGCTTCTCCCGCTCCGACAGGCGACGGCTCTTCTTCTCCAGCCCCGCCACGATGCGCTCGACGGCGGCGTCGATGTCGCTCATCTCGATGGACTTTTTGTCGTGCCGGGCCGCGAGCAGCGCCGCTTCGTTCAGGGCGTTGGCGAGGTCGGCGCCGGCAAAGCCGGGGGTCATGCGGGCGACCGCGCCGAGATCAACGTCTGCGGCGAGCTTCAGGGCGCGGGCGTGCACCTTGAGGATGGCCTCGCGCCCGCGGAAGTCCGGGCGGTCCACCACCACCTGCCGGTCGAAGCGCCCGGCCCGCAGCAGGGCGGGGTCGAGGGTCTCGGGGCGGTTGGTGGCGGCGACGATGATGATGCCCTTGCGGCCGTCAAAGCCGTCCATCTCGACGAGGATCTGGTTGAGCGTCTGCTCGCGCTCGTCCTGGCCGCCCACCGGGGTATTGCCGCCGCGGGCCTTGCCGACCGCATCGAGCTCGTCGATGAAGATGATGCAGGGGGCCTGCTCGGCCGCCTTTTGGAAGAGGTCGCGCACGCGGGCGGCGCCCACGCCGACGAACATCTCCACGAAGTCCGAGCCGGAGATGCTGAAGAAGGGCACCCCCGCCTCGCCGGCCACCGCGCGGGCCAGCAGGGTCTTGCCGGTGCCCGGCGGACCGACCAGCAGCACGCCCTTGGGGATGCGGCCGCCGAGCGCGGTGAAGCGGTTGGGCGTGCGGAGGAACTGCACGATCTCCTGCAGCTCCTCGATGCCCTCGTCTACGCCGGCCACGTCGGCGAAGGTGACGCCGGTGCCCTCCTCGGGCATGAGCTTGGCCGAGGACTTGCCGAAGGTGGCCACGCCCGGGGGCACGCCGCCCTCGCGCCGGCTCATCGACACGAACAGCATGACCATCATCATCATCATCATGATGGTGGCCATGTTGCCGCTCGTGCAGTCGCTCGGGGGCAGGGCGGTGTAGGTCACGCCCTTCTCTTCAAGCACCCGGATGAGGGCCTCTTCGTCCGACTCCACGCGGGTGAGGCCGAACTTCTTGGGCTTGGCCTCGCCCGGCGCGAGCTTCTGCTCGAAGATCGCTTGGTTGCCCTGGAAGATCACGCGCTCGAGCTCACCGGCGGCCGCGAGGCGCTTGGCCTCGGTCCAGGTGTGCTCCAGATCGCCCGGATCTTTCAAGACGCCAAGGAGCGCGAGCCCCAGCGCCAGCAGGAGGGAGAGGGAGAGGGCCACGAGGATGCTTGCGTTTTTTTGCACACCGTCGCCTAGCCACCGCACTTGGGCGCGGCAAGGGACCTGCGGCGCATTGTCGTGCGGGGTGCAAGCGCGGACCCAGCTCAGGGCCGGTGCTGCCGCCGTTTTCGTCGGGCGCCCAGCGCCAAGATGACGCCGGCTACGCCAATCCCAAGGGAGCTGCCTCGGGCCCCGAGCGCGCTGCAGCCGCCCTTCTCGCCCTCGACCGCGACCCGGCTGACCAAGAAGCCGCAGGCGCCGTCGGGCTCCCCTTCGGGGCCCTCGTCGATGAGGCCGTCGCAGTCATTGTCGACCTGGTCACAGTCCTCGTCGGCGCCGGCGTAGACCCAGGGATCGCGGTCGTCGCAGTCGCGCTCGGCCCCGCCCTCGAACTCGGCCTGGCCGTCGAAGTCATCGTCGTAGGTGTTGCCGCCCTCGTCGATGAGCCCGTCGCAGTCGTTGTCCCGATCGTCCTGGAGCTCTTCGGCGCCGGGGTAGACGAACCGATCGCCGTCGTCGCAGTCGCCCTCGCGGTCGGTCACGCCGTCGCCGTCGTCGTCCACCCGGTCGGTGCCGTTGTCGGGCGCGCCGTCGCAGTCCTGGTCGCGGCCGTCCGGCAGCTCCTCGGCGCCGGGAAAGACGGAGGGATCGGTGTCGTCGCAGTCCTCGGACCGCGGGTGGCCGTCGTCGTCCTCGTCGGCCGACAGCGGGGTGGCGGGCTCGTCGATCTCGCCGTCGCAGTCGTCATCTTTGCCGTTGTCGTCGCGCTCTTGGGCCGAGACATGGGCGGCGGGGTCGGCGTCGTCGCAGTCGCCGCCGCAGCGGGTGTAGCCGTCGGCGTCCTGGTCGTAGCCGGGGTGGGCGCTGAGCCCACAATCGTTCCCGATCAGCGCGATCTCCGCCGCGGCGATCTCGGGGGCGTTGGTGTCCACCCGCACCGAGGCGCTGGCCGGGGGCGCGCCGCCGGCGGGCTCGTAGCCGATGTCCACCAGCGCAGTGCCGCCGGGCAGGATGTAGTCGGGGGTGGCGGACTGCACGCTGTAGGAGGAGCTGCCCTCCACGTCGTAGTCGGCGATGGTGATCGTGACCCCGCCGCAATTCTCGATGACCGACTGCCCCGAGAAGTAGCCGCCCGGCGCGCGGGGGCCGAAGTCATGAAAGCGCGGATAGATCCGACCACAAGGGAAGCGGCCGATGCCGCGCAGCACCACCCGCCAGATGCCCTGGCCGTCTTCGGTGCGCTCGGTGACCTGGGTGTCGTCGCTGAGGATGCGCAGCTCGGTCCGGTACAGCGCCTCGGCGTCCGGCTTGAAGATGACCTCCAGCAGGCCATAGTCGGGGTCGTCCTCGCTGCCGGCCTCGAGCGGCAGGGTGCCTTCCTCGCTGGTGGCCCAGCTCGGCGAGATCTGCCAGTGGTCGGGATCATCGACCTCCACCCCGGTGACCGTGACCGGCCCGCGCCCCACGCTGCCCAAGAAGATCTGCAGGGTGTCGCGGTCGTTGACCGCCACCATGCCGGCGTCGAAGGTGACGAAGCTCGTGGTGAGCTCGCGCGACAGCGCGTTGATCTCCGAGTCGTTTTTGCAGGCGGTGGCCCCGAGGGGCAGGCACAGCGCGGCGAGGAGGCCGGGCAGGGCGCGGCGCCGCCGGGGGCTGCGCGGGGAGGGGCAAAACATCGAGGAGCTCCGACGGACCGACCGGGCGGCGGTCAGCGGGTGGTGGTCTCGCCGGGCGGCGCGGTCTCCAGCCCGACCTCGCGGTTGAGGGTCGAGACCCCCTTCCGGTACAGGAAGCGCGCCTGCTGCAGGTTGTCGCCGATGCAGACGAGGCCGAGCTTGCCGAATTCCGAGAGCGCGCCCATCAGGTGGAAGACGATGCCCCGCTCGGTCGGTCCGTGGAAGTGCAGCTTGTGGTAGACCGCGATGTCGATGAGGTCCTCCGGCAAAAGGCCGCGGTATGCGTCATTTTGCAGGGTGTCGGAGGCGAAGTAGTACTTGGGCGCCCCGGTCTGGGTTCGGAACTCGCCGGTCTCTTGGTCGTAGGAGCCGTCGGTGAGGAAGCGCAAGGTGAGGAAGGGGTGGGTGGTGCCGCCTTTTCGCAGGTTGACCTCGATGGCGTGGTGCACCCAGCCGCCGGCGCCGTCGGGCACGCTCACAAAATCGGTGGCGAAGCGCCCGATGACCCCCTTGCTGGCCAGCACCCGCGCGACCTGAAGGCCGGCCTCCTGCACCTCGAGGCGGTAGCTGCTGTCGGCCGGGAAGGTGCAGCCCAAGAAGACCTGCCCGCTCGGGCCGCCCAGCACTTGATCGTGGGTGGAGATGCTCTGGGGCTGGCCGATGGCGTTGACCCGGCACTGGGAGGAGGGGCTGCGCTTGTTGTCGCCCTCGACGAACTCCTCGACCACGCCGCCCATCTGCTGGTACTTCTCTTCGAAGGAGGCCCAGTGCTCGGCCGGCGCCTCGAAGCGCAGGTTGGGGAGGCGGTCGCGGATCTGCTGCTTGCGCTCGGCGTGGGTGGTGCCATCGACACCCCCGAAGTAAAACAACGCGTTGCCCTCGCCCGAGAAGCCGTCGTTGAGCTTGACCACGGCGCGGACCATGCCCGGCTTGTCGGTCTTGAGCGCGGCCAGCCCCTCGGCGATGTCGTCGGCGGTGTGGAGGTTCTCAAAGCCGTCGGGGAAGTTGACGCCGGCCTCGCGGAACACCTCGCGGCAGCCGCTTTTGGTGCCCAGATCCTGGAGGGCTGGGTCGTTGGCGTAGAGGGGGATGCCGAGCTGCACCGCGAGGGTGCGCTCCAGCGGGCTCGAGTTGAAGATGACGAGGTGGGCGCTCTGGGTGGAGGGGATCGCCGCCCGCATCCGCTGCATGAGGCGCGGGCGGGCCAAGATCTTCTCGGTGAGCGGCTTGTTGGAGGCGTCGGCGCAGTCGAGGAGGAGCAGGCGCTTGCGGGCGTGGCTGCTCGGGACGCCGGCGAGCAGGTGCAGGTAGTAGTCGACCACCGTGGGCGACAGCTGCTGGCTCGTGACGAAAATGACGCGGGTGCGCGGGTGCCGGAGCAGCATCAGGTAGAACAGCAGGCGCTCTTCGTAGTGATGCACGCCGCTGACCTTGGCCAGCTCGCGGGGGTCCATGGACAAGCTGGGCACGACCACGACGGTGTGCTCCGAGCGCTCGTCCCCGCCGACCGAGTGAAAAAGCTGGGGCAAGCGGGCTTGGAGCTTGGCGAAGGCCGCGAGCTCCTCGACCGACTCGGGGGCGGGCGTGAGCCGAAGGGAGGAGAGCTTGTTGGCGCTCAAGGCGGGGCTCCGGCGGGGAGGGTGAGGGGCGCGGGGCTCAGCGGCGGCCGCGCAGCCGCAGCTCGGCCCCCGTCGGGCCGCCCTCGGGGGGCGTCCAGGGCGCGACCGAGAGCTGCAGCGGGGCGAGGTGGGCGCGCGTCGCGAGCGCGAGCTTTGGGACGATACCTGGGCCGAGCGCCCCGAGGCGAGGGGGGGCGAAAATGCCCTGCTCGTTGTTGTCTTCGTCGGGCCGGGCGGCTGCATCGGAGGCAGGGCGCGGCGCGCCGCGGCGGCCCGGTCGGCTGAGGTGGACGCCCAGGCCGAGCCCGACCGCGCTCCCGAGCAGGGCCCCGCCGGCCGCCGCCCGGGGGCTGCGCGCCAGGAGGCCCCCGGCGCCCGCGCCCAGGCCCGCGCCCAGAACACCCACCCCGTCGATGATCAGGCTGCGCTCGGCCCGAGCGGGCAGCGGGAGCAGGCCGAGCCCGACCGCCGCGCCCGCGCCCATCCCGGCGCCGGTGGCGAGGGCGTGGGGCCCGGCTTCGGCGCCGAGCGCGAGGCCGCCCGCCGCGCCGGCCCAGCCGCCCCAGGCGCTGAGGGAGCCGACGCGGAGGGTATCGGCGCGATCGACCTCGGTCCACAGGGGCGCGCTGAGCGTGGCGGCGCTGCCGAGGCCGTAGGCGAGCAGGCCGGCGCCGGTGCGGCGGCGGGCGCGCTCCGCGGTGCTCCGGGGGACCGGCGACGCATCGACCACCACCCCCCAGATGCCGGCCTGGGTCGCGGCGAACAGCTGCCCGCCGCCCACCAAAAAGGCGCCCCCGCCGTCGCTCCCGTCCGAGGCCCGGCCGGAGGTGCCGCGGGGGCCGCCGGGCGAGCGGCTGGGCGGGCGGCTGGGCGGGCGACTGGGCGAGAGGCCGGGGTAGCGCGGGGACAGGGCGGTGCCGAGGGCGCTCCCGGCGGCGCCGCCGACCAACATGCTGATCGTGGCGGCTTGATCGGCGGCGAGCCCGCCCCAGAGATCGACGGGCCCCCGCGCGAGGCTGGTGCCGACGACCGACCAGGCCACCAAGGACAGCGCCTCCCCGGGCGCCTCCGGGCCGGCGGGGCTGAGGGTGCCGAGGGTCCAGCCGAGGGCCGCGCCGCCCGAGGCCGACGCCAAGGCCGGGTTGGGCTCGGTGGGGTCGCCCACCGGCAGGCCGATGGCCCGCGGCAGCCAGGCGCCCACCCAGGCCCCCTGGCCAGCGACCACCATCGGCTGAAGCGAGTCCACGGCGCCCTTCCCGGTCGACGCGGCCCAGAGGGTGGCGCCCCCCGCGGCGAGGCCCCCGCCGGTCTGCAGCGCGGAGCGGCCGGCGCGGCCGACCTGCTGGTCGAGGCCCAGGCTGGCGGCGATGGCGTCGCCGCCGAGGTGACCGGCGGCGGTGGCGCCGGAGATGAGCCACCAGTCGTTGTTGTCGAGGTCGAGCACCGGCGGCGCCCGCCAGGTCCAGGCGAGGCCCGCCACCTCCAGGCTGGCGCTGGCCACCGCCGGCACCTGATCCGCGGCGGCGACGTGAAAG
>CANHON010000068.1 GCA_947462115.1 Deltaproteobacteria bacterium
GTCGGGCGCGCGCGCGCGGCCGACCGAGGGCGGAGGCCCGAGCCCGGCGGAGGGCCGCCGGCCGAAGGCCGGGGCGCCCGGCGGAGGGCGCCCGGCTTTAGTCGTGCAGGCCCAAGCTCCAAGAGAAGCTGTTCTTGAACATCTTCTCCAGGTTGTTCAGGCCCGCCTCGTCGCTGACCGTACCGTGGTTGGCCGTGGCGAAGTTGAACACCATCGAGACGGCGCGGCGGCCGGTCTCGGGGTCTTCGTAGGCCAGCCAGACGGGGGTGCCGTAGGTGGAGTGGCGGGCGATGACCTCGGCGCCGTTGTCGATCTCGGTCGTCCAGTCCATGTCCCAGTTGAAGTTGGTGTCGGTGGGCGTACCGTAGGGGCCCCGATAGATGCCGTGTCGGCTCGTCTCATCGATGTCGATGGTGACGGTGCCGAGGCCGGTGCCGTTGCTGAGGCACTGGCCCATCAGGGTGATGGGCTCTTCGCCGGAGACCCGCTCGTTGCCGAAGGTGATGTCGTCCTCGAAGACCATGGTGTTGGTGCCGGCGGCTTGGGCCAGCAGGATGGCGTCGACGGTGCTCTGGTTGCTGGCCTGCCAGCTCCAGCCGCACTTGCTGTACAGCACCAGATCGTAGGCCGTCAGATCGGCGCCCACCGGCAGGCCGGCCGGCGTCTCGTCGATGCGGTCCATGCCGAGATCCATGTCGTGGAGGTACTCGGTGAGGGCCTCGGTCTCCTCGGCGGTGCGCTGGCGGGCCTCTTCGATGGTGCGGCCGTTCACGTTGCATTGCCAGCCCGTGACGTAGAGCACCGCGGCCTCATCGGCCTCGCCGTCGCAGTTCTCGTCGCCCGGGGTCAGGCGCTCGACGGCGCCGGGGTTCACCGAGGCGTCGGTGTCGTCGCAGTCGGTGCACACGTCGTAGCCGTCTTCGTCGCTGTCGCCGCCGGCGCGGTACTCGATGAAGGTGGTGCTCATCAGGCTCTCGTTGCCGTGCTCGTCGCGCACCATCGCCACCACCCGCTTGGTGCCGGGCGTGGCGCTCAGCGTGATGACCGGGTTGGGGTCGAAGGGCAGCCAGGCCGTGCAGCCCGCGCCCTCGTTCACGCACATGCGCGTGACCCCGGAGTCGTCGGTGGCGTTGATGTTCAGGGTGACCGAGCGGGTGGCGGTGCAGGACGGGCCCGTGAGCCCGTGCATCACGGGGGGGATGAACTCCCGGGGCAGGCGCAGGTTGATGGTACGTCCGCCGCCCACGTTGCCCGCCAGATCGACGCCACAGACCCGGACCCCGTAGCGGGTGCCGGCCAGCTCGGCCGCGTGGAAGGAGGTCGAGAGGCCGACGTCGCGCAGCGTCACGCCCTCGCCGCCGAGGCAGTCGTCCGGCGCCCGCTCCAGGGCGTAGGCCACCCGGTAGCCGGCCATGCCGGAGCCCAGCTCGCGGTAGTCCGACCAGCGGACGGTGAAGGCGCCCTGCTCGACATCACCCTCCAGGACGCCGTTGTCGGGGGCGGTGCGGTCGAAAAGGATGGGGTCGCTGAGGCGCTCGCTCACGTTGCCCATGCGGTCGCGCAGCCAGGCGCGCACCTCCTTGGTGCCCTCGCCGCCGCTGAGGCTGATGGGCAGGCTCGGGGCGTAGGGGACCCAGGGGCTGCAGCGCTCGCGGGTGGTGGCGGTCTCGCTCCAGCAGAGCTCGGAGACGCCCGAGGCGTCGCTGGCGTCGCTGTCGAGGGTGACCTCGCGGCTGGTGGTGTAGGCGTCGCCCCCGTTGATGTGGAAGCGCCGCACCACCGGCTTGTCGGTCTCGATGATGGCCGTGGCCCGGGCGCTGGCCCCCACGCTCATCCAGCCCGCCCCGTCGAGGGCGCAGACCCGGAAGGCCCAGGGCTCGGGGCCCTGCCCAAAGTGCAGGAGCGAGGTGTTGGGGCCCTCGTAGTGCAGGGCCGGCAGGTAGTCGCAGGAGGGGATGATGTTTCCGGGTCGCGCCATCACCCGGTACGACGAGACGCCCGAGACGGCGTCGGTGAAGCCAGACCAGCGCAGCGAGGTGCCGCCCGGGATGGGGGTCGCGACCAGGGTGCCGACCTCGGGGATGCCCTCGTCCACCCGGGCCGTGGCCGTCACGGCCTCGCTCACCAGGCCCTCGCTGTCGCGGAACCAGACGAAGATGCGCTGGGAGTCGGCGGTTCGGCGCATCGACACCTCCACCTCCGGCGCGATGGGCATCCACCGGCTGGTGCACCGGCTTGTATTGGACACACAATAGGCCTCGACGTAGGTGTCGTCCTCGTACTCCAGCCCGATGGTGAAGGTGCGGTCCGCCACCCAGCCGTTGGGGTGCTCCATCACGATGCGGCCGGTGGGTGCCCGGCTCGTCCGTCCGCGGGAAGGGCCCTCGGCCTCGCGCCCCAGGTCGAGCCAGCCGGAGTCGCCCGGCGCGCCTTCGGGGTCGGGCGGGGCGCAGGCGGCGACGCCGAGGGGGAGGGCGAGGAGCAGCCGGGGCAGGAGCGCCGCCTTGCGGGACGCGGTCGGTGACAAAGGGGCGGGCATGAGACCTCCGATGCCGCAGAGCACGGATCGACAGGCGGCCGACTACAGCCCCCGAAGGCCGAGATCGACGTGCTGTAGCGGGTGAGGGATAGGCCGTATGTGGCCGCCTGCGCCGCCCGCGCCCCCGTCGGGCGACCCGCGCCCCCGCCCGGGGAGGCGAGGGGATAGCGGGGGCGGCTGGCCGGCCGCTCGCCGACCCACCCGGAGCGAAGATGGCCCTCGGCTCGACCCTCTACACCTTCCAGATTGACCTCAGCGACGTCGATCGCGGCGTCTATGAGCAGCTGTCGCTGCGGGTGCCGCAGCACCCCTCGGAGAGCGAGGTGGGCCTCGTGGCGCGGGTCCTCGCCCTGTGCTTGGAGCACGAGGAGGGGGCGGCCCTCGGCGGCGGCGTGAGCGACGGGGAGGCGCCCTCGGTGGTGGTGCGCGATCTCACCGGCCGCCTGCTCGCCTGGATTGACGTGGGCACGCCCGATCACGCGCGCCTGCACCGCGCCAGCAAGGCCGCCGACCGGGTGGCCGTCTATTGCCACAAGGACCCGGCCCCCTACTTGCGGGCGCTCAGCGGCCACCGGGTGCACCAGAGCGAGCGCATCGGCCTCTACGCCCTCGACCGGGCGCTGGTCGCCGCGCTGGCGGCGGGCCTCGACCGGCGCAACACCTGGGGCCTGTCGCGCATCGACGGCCTGCTCTACGCCGAGGTGGGCGGGGCCTCGCTCTCGGGCCCCATCACCACGCTGGCCTGGCCCGCCTGAACGGACGACCTGCGGCGCGGACCGGCGGTGGTTCAGCCGCCGACCTTGAGCTCCTTCACCAAAAAGGAGAGCACGTCGGCCGTCTCGTCGATGAGCTGCTCGGTGGACTTGCCGGCCCCATGGCCCGCCCGCGTGTCGATGCGGATGAGCACCGGGTTCTCGCCGGTGTGCACCCGCTGCAGCTCGGCGGCGAACTTGTAGGAGTGGGCCGGCACCACCCGGTCGTCGTGGTCGGCGGTCATCACCATCGTCGAGGGGTAGCGCACCCCCTCCTTGAGGTTGTGCAGCGGCGAATAGGACCGGAGCAGGGGGAACATCGCCGGGTCGTCGCTGCGGCCGTAGTCGCTGGCCCAGGCCCAGCCGATGGTGAAGTTGTGGTAGCGCAGCATGTCGAGCACGCCCACCGCCGGCAGGGCCGCGCCGAACAGCTCGGGCCGCTGGGTCATGGCGGCGCCCACGAGGAGGCCGCCGTTGCTGCCGCCTTGGATGGCGGTGCGCGCGGGCTTGCTGTAGCCGGCGGCGTGCAGGTGCTCGGCCGCGGCGATGAAGTCGTCGAACACGTTCTGCTTGTTCTTGAGCCGGCCGCCGTCGTGCCACTCTTTGCCGTACTCGCCGCCGCCGCGCAGGTTCACCACCGCGTAGACCCCGCCGAGCTCCATCCAGGCCACCCGCGACAGCGAGAAGCTGGGCGTGAGCGAGATGTTGAAGCCGCCGTAGCCATAGAGCAGCAGCGGGTTGTCGCCGTTGAGCTCCAGGCCCTTCTTGTGGGCGATGAACATCGGCACCTTCGTGCCATCTTTGCTCGGGAAGAAGACCTGCTTGACCTCGTAGGCCTCGGGGTCGAAGTCGACCTGGGCCTTCTTCCACAGCGTGCTCTGCGTCGTTTTCACGTCGAGGCGGTAGAGCTGGGTGGGCGTGGCGAAGCTCGTGTAGGAGTAGAAGCTCTCGGCGTCGTCCCACTCGCCGCCGAAGCCGTCGGCCGTGCCGACGCCGGGGAGGGCCAGCTCGCCCAGCTCCTTGCCGCCCGCGTCGTGCAGGGTGACGACGCTGTGGGCGTCGCGCAGCCAGGTGGCGATGAGCCGGCCGCCGACCGCCGTGACGCCCTCGAGGGTCTCGGCCCGCTGGGGGATGAGCTCGGTCCACTTCTCCGGCGCCGGGCGCTGGAGGTCCACGGCGATGACCCGGCCGCGGGGGGCGTCCTTGTCGGTCCAGAACCAAGCGGTGTCGCCGATGTTGCCGAGGAAGTTGTACTGGGCGTCGAAGCTGTCCATCACCGGCTTGAAGGCGCGGCCGGTGGGCTTGCCAGCCGGGCGGTGCCAGACCCGGTTCTTGGTCTCGGTGCCCTCCCAGACGCTCAGCAGCTCGTGCTTGCCGTCTTCGCTGATGGTGACGCCAAAGCCGCGCTGCGGGTGCGCGGGATCGGCGTGGACGAGCACGTCCTTCTCTTGGGGATCGCCGAGCTTGTGGAAGTAGACCTTTTGGTTGTCATTGACCTGCTCCAGCGGGTTCTGGGGCTTGTCGTAGCGGCTGTAGTAGAAGCCCGAGTCGTCGTGGGCCCAAGACGCGCCGCTGAACTTCGACCACTCGACCAGATCCGGGAGATCTTTGCCGGTGGCGACCTCGCGCACCCGCCAGGTGCGCCAGTCCGAGCCGCCGTCGCTGGTGGCGTAGGCGATGTACTTGGCGGTGTTGCTGACGCTGGTGCCGGCCAAGGAGACGGTGCCGTCCGTGCTCATCGTGTTGGGGTCGATGAGCACCGTGGGCTCGGCGTCCAGGGCCGCGGCGGTGTAGAGCACGGCTTGGGCCTGCAGGCCGTCGTTGCGGGACCAGAAGTACCGCCCGTTGACCTTCTGCGGCGCGCCGAAGCGCTCGAAGTTCCACATCTTGGTGAGGCGGGCGTGGATGGCCGGCCGCTGCGGGACCGCGTCGAGCACCGAGCGGGTGAGCGCGACCTCGGCCCCGACCCAGGCGCGGGTCTCGGGGCTGTCGGGGTCTTCGAGCCAGCGGTAGGGATCGGCGACGACAACGCCGTGGTAGTCGTCGCTCACGTCGCCCCGCGCGGCGGCGGGGTAGGCGAGGCGGGCGGGCGCGGCCGGGCTGACCAGCTCCTCCATCGCCGGCTTTTTGGCGCAGGAGCCGAAGCCGATGGCCAGGGCGAGGCCGCCAGCCAAGGTGGAGGGGGCCACGCGGGCCATGAGGGAGCGGCGGTCGGGGGGTGTCATTGGGCCTCCTTGCGGGAGGCTTGTACCGTAGCGGCGCACCCGACGGCAGGCCGGGGCCCACCGCATGGCATCTTCATGACGAAGGCGACGCGCCGGTGGGCCTCATGGGCCGGTTCTGCGCGCCGCGCTCCGGTGCTTGGGCCTTCAGCGCCCGGCGGCCGCTTGGCGCACCCGGGCGTCGGGGTCGGCGGCGAGGGCGGCGCGGCGGTCGGCGAGGGCCTGCGGATCGACCCGGCCCAGCGCCCGCACCGCGTCGAGGCGCACGCTGGCGTCGGCGTCGGCGAGCAGGGACTGCAGCAGCGGGCTCAAGGCGGAGAGCCCGTGGTAGCCCGCGGCCCGCGCCGCTTCGGCCCGAACGGCGGGGTTGACGTCCTGCAAGCCATCTTCGACGAGGCCGGTCCAGCGGGCGCTGGCGGCCTGGCCGCTGACGGCGCGGAGGGCGGCGGTGCGCACGCTCGCCTCGGGATCGGCGGCGGCGCGGCGCAGGGGGGCGTCGGCCACGGCGGGATCGA
The DNA here is from genome assembly GCA_947462115.1 of Deltaproteobacteria bacterium. Taxonomy (GTDB): domain Bacteria; phylum Myxococcota_A; class UBA796; order UBA796; family UBA2385; genus JAEUKK01. Next base: position 6,029 of record CANHON010000068.1, read on the forward strand.
CGTCCACCAGGAGATCGGCGACGAGGCGGCGCTGGGCGGCGTCGTCCACCGCGAGCAGGCGCGGGGCGAGGGCGGCCCAGGCGGGGTCGGCCTTGGCGGCGGCGGCCAAGGCGGCGGCGCGGTCGGCCGGCGCGCCGGCGGGGGAGAGGGCCCGCAGCAGGTAGACCGGGCCCGCGGGGTCCCCGCGCTCGACCGGCAGCAGGGCGCTGCCCTTCCGGCTCTCGACCGTGGGCCGGGAGAAGGCCTCGGCGGCGGCGGCGGGATCGGCCTGCCAGAACAGCAGGGCCCGGGCGACGGCGCGCTCCTCGGCGTCGGCCCCGGCCTGGGCGGCGGCCTGGAGCTGGGCGATCGGCGTGGCGGCGAGGGCAGCGGGGGCCGCTCCGCCGGCGAAGGCCTGGGCGAGCGGACCGGCGGCGGCGACCGGGGGGGCGAGCAGGAGCAGCAGGGCGGCCAGGGCGGCGCGGGCGCGGTTCATCGTTCACCTCCGATCAAGTGGCGGGCCGAATTCCACCAGTCGCCGGTGGGGGTGCGCTGGGTGTTCGAGCCGCAGTGCACCTCGCCCCAGGCAAGGTGGTAGGTCGCCCAGTCGTCGGTCCAGACGACCTCGAGGCTCTCGGGCAGCAGGCGCTCGATCTCGGCGATGAAGGCGTCGCTGGCCGGGTCATCGTCGTCGGTGCGGAAGTAGGGGTCCGGCGGCAGCACCGTGGCGCCTTGGCCGTCGGCGTCGGTGAAGACCTCCATGTTGACCGTGCCGGGGATGAGCGAGAGGGCCCCGCCGCCGCACTCGGCGCTGCGCTCGAAGATGCCGGGCAGCAGGATGATCTCGTCGTCGGTCAGGTCCAGCTCCTCGCGCAGCAGGGCGAGGTTGGCGTCGAGGTTGACCTGCAGGTCGTCGTTGTAGTCCGCGAGGCGGTCGTCCCCGAGCAGCTCGCCGGGGTTGGCGTAGTCGTGGGCCCGGCTGAAGCGGGGCAGGCTCAGCGCCGGGTCTTGGGCGGCGAGGAATTCGCGGCCCGACCGGGTGTCGGCGTAGAGCAGGCGGAAGCCGCGGGGGGCGGTCGGGTCCGGCACAAAGGACATGAACTCATCGACGTGGCCCACGCACAGCCAGCTCACGTCGAGCACGATGGGCTTCTGCACGAGCTGGGCGTCGAGCATGTCGCGCATGTCTTGGGTGACCTGGGCGTAGCCGGCGTCGCCATAGTAGACGCGGCCGAAGGGGTAGCTGACGCCGTCGGCGGTGAGCGCGGGCGTGACCTCCATGTTGCCGAAGCTGTCCTGGCTGGCCGGGCGGCCGGTGCCCCAGGTGCGCACCGCGACGCCCGGCGCCTGCAGCAGGCCCTCGGGGAATTCGTCGAGGCCGCGGTCGCCGCCGGTGCGGATCGAGTCGATCACCACGTCCATCCGGTGGCCCGGCGCGGTGAGCGTGGCGAATTCAAACTCGTCTTGGGCCCAGACATCCCAGCTGTAGTCGCGGCCGTCGCCGGTGAAAAAGGCGTCCCCGAAGGTGTCTTGGAAGGCGAGGATGAAGTCTTCGTTGCCCCAGGCGCCGCCCCCCACATCGACCGCCATCACCCGCTCGGCGGGCTGCAGGTGGTGGTTGAGGATCAGCGGCGCGCTGAGCAGGCCGACCTCGACCTCGAGCTGGGCGGAGCCGTCCGCGCCCCGCAGGGTGAGCGACAGGGCGCCGGCGTTGAGGAAGCCGCCGAACTCCACGCTCAGGGCCTGATCGCCCGACCAGTCGGCCGGCAGCTGCACGGTGGGGGTGGCGGCGTCGGCGAGCAGCTGGCCGCCGCCGTAGACCCGGAGCGCGTCGAGGTCGCCGCTGAGGCTCAGCTCGATGGTGCCGCCCTCGCCGCGGGCGGCGAACAGGGCCGCGGGCAAGCTCAGCGCGCTGCGGTCGTCGTCGATGGCGGCGGGGTCGGCGTCCGCCCAGTCGTCGGTGCCGTTCTCGTCGTCATCGTCGATGTTGGCGATGCCCACGAGCTCTTCGGGCCAGTCGAGGGTGGGGAGCTCGACCTCGGCCGCCTCCCCACCGCCCTTGTCGGAGACCTCCTCTCGGCAGCCGGCGCTCATCGCGGTGGTGAGCAGGCTGAGGGGGAGCAGCAGGGCGGCGCGGGTGCGCGGGGAGGGCGTCTGCATGGGCGATCCGGGCAACGGGGGGCTGGCTTCGCGGCCCTTTGGTCATAGCGCAGGCCGACCGGGGGCCGCCACCGATCCGGCGCCCCAGCCGTCCGCCGCCAATTGCCGCGCCTCGCGTCGCCCGGTGTCGCCCGCCGCCGCGGCGCGCTCCGGCCACGCTCAGGGCGCGGTCGGCGCCTGAAACTCGTAGTAGGACCGGCTGCGCAGGGCTGGCACCCGGTCGCGGGGCATCAGCAAGGTGCGGACATTCCACAGATCTCCAAAGACCCGCGCGCTGGTGGTGCGGTCGAGGTACTCCACCCCCGAGGAGCCCCCGGTGCCGACCCGGCGGCCGATGACCCGCTCCACCATCCGGGCGTGGCGGTTGCGCCACAGCACCAGCTGCTCCTCCACCTCCACCACGGTGTCGATGAGCATGCGCGGCCAGGCGAGCAGCGGCAGATCGCGGTGGCTCTCGATGAACAGCAGGCCGGCGCGGGCCCGGCGGCGGCCGGCGCGCTGGGAGGGGCTCAGGCCCTCGGGCAGGTCCTCGGCCGACAAGAAGCGGGCGGCGGCCTCAAAAGAGGCGGCGAAGCGGCGCTCCAGCTCCTCGGGCTTGCTGAGGCCGGCCCGCTGCAGGTCGCGGAGCTGGTCGGCCTGCCAGGCGCGCAGGCTCGCGAGGTAATCGCTCAAAAAAGCATCCACCACCTGATCATCATCGACGGAGCCCGGCGTGCTGCCCTCGATGGGGGTGCGCCCGAGCCAGTCCTCGACGGTCTGCACCAGGGTGTCGCCGGCCGCCGCGTCGGCCCGCGCCGCCGAGATGGCGCTCCAGGCCCGCGCGCCGCCGGGCGAGCTGTCGGCGAGGCTCTTGATGTGCGCCAGCGCGTCGGTCTCGCCGTAGCGCTCCCGCTGGTCTTCGCCCAAGCCCAAGCGGATCTCGAGCTCGCGCATCTGAAAGCTCTGAAAGCCGCTGGCCGGCACCAGCTTGTCGCGGAAGCTCAGGAAGTCCTGCGGGGTGAGCGTCTCCATCACGTGGAACTGCTCGACCGCGAGGCGCAAGATCTGGGCCACCCGGCGCAGGTGGTGAACAACGTAGGGCACCTTGTCCTCGTCGAGCCGATCGAGGCCGAGCAGGTGGATGGCCTCGCGCAGCTCGCGCAGCACCTGCTTGAACCACAGCTCGTAGGCCTGGTGCACCACGATGAACAGCAGCTCGTCGGGGGCCAGCGCCGCCTCATCCCCCTCCAGGCCGCCCTGAAGGCTGAGCAGCGTGCTCATCTGAAGGTAGTCCCAGTAGTTGGGCAGGCGCGGCTTCGGGGCCTCGGCGGCGGGCGCGGCGGTCGGGTCGGCGGTGGTCATGGGCCCCTCGGGGCGAGCGGTGGGGTTGGGGCAGGCGCGCGGCGGCCGCGGCGCGGGAGCGGGGGCGCGGCGGGCGAGGGTACCGCAGGCGGACCGGCGGCGGCGCGGGCCCCGGCCGTGGTAGCCTCCCGCTCCCCCGCGTTGGAGGCCCCATGAGGCTCAGCCCCTGCACCCTGTTCGCCCCGCCCTTGGTCGTGCTCCTCGGGGGCTGCGGCGCCGCCCCGATGGACTCCGAGCCCGCCAAAATGGCGGTGATGAAGGCGTTCTCCGATGCCAACCCGCCGGGCCGCGCCGGCCTGCTGCTCAAGGGCCACCACATCTGGCTCGAAGCGCCCTATTTTGTGCCGAGCTGCATCGAGGAGAAGGGCCTCGCCTTCAACGATGATCCCCGTCAGCGCCCCTCGGCCACCGGCCAGCGCATCACGCCCACCTACGACGCGCAGCGCTACCTGCTCAAGAACACCGACCAGGGCTACTGTCTGCTGCTGGGCGTCGATCCCAGCATCACGCTCGGCGAGGCCAGCTACGGCCAGGACCGCTGGCGCATCGACGCCACCCTCAGCGTCAAGGACCCCTCGCCCTGGTTCGCCTGCATTGATCCGCGCTACACCAAGTTTCAGGTGGAGGTGGTCTACGACAAGGCCGGGGTGGCCACCGTCGCCACGCCGCTGGACTTCATGCGGGGCGACTGCCCGGCCAACATGGTCGGCGAGGTCGAGCGGGTGGGCAAGGCCAGCGTCGGCGACAAGGGCGCGCCGGCCCCGAGCAAAGCCGAGGTCGTGACCTTGGTCCGGGCTTTTGACGCCGCCCTCGAGAGCAGCGACCAGGCGGGCGCTTTGGCCCTGTCCAGCTGCGTCAACCTGTTCGCGAGCCCGCCCTGGGGCGCCTGCACGGTGAGCGAGCTGCTCACGGTCGGCCCGAGCTTCGCCGCCAAGATGGCGCCCGGCCACGGCACGCCCTGGCTGGAGTACGGGCTCGCCAGCCCCGAGGACATCGACCAGATCGTCAAAGACGCCGATCTGCCGGGGGTGTTCCACGTGCGCTTTCACCACAAGCGCAGCGACCGGCCCCGCAGCTTCTCGGTGCAGCGGGTGGGCGGCGAGTGGCGCATGCTCGGCGTGGTGGAGCGCAAAGCCGAGGGCCTGACCTCCGCCCGCTACCTGCTCGACCTGCACGACAAGGACCGCCGGGCGATCTTCGTGCGGCGCCTCGCGGGCGAAGATCTGGACGCCGAGGGCAACAGCAACCGCCCGCCGCCTGAAGCGGAGTAGGGGCGCTCAGGCCTTCAAGCGCAGAGGGCGTCGGGGCCGCGGTCGAGCTCGGCCTGCACCCGGGCCTGAAAGTCCAGGCGCTGAAACGGCTTTCGGAGCAGGCCGAGGCAAGCGGGGCGGGGCGCGCTGCGGCTCACCTGCCGGAGCCAGCGCTCGGCCCCCTCGTCGCCGCTGACGCAGAGCACGGGCGAGCCGCGCAGGGCTGGGATGGCCAAAAAGGTCTGCAACAGGTCAATCCCGTCGCCGTCTGGGAGGTTGAGGTCCAGCAGCACCAGCGCCCAGCCGCCGCCGCTGGCCGCCACGAGGCCCTCGGCCATGGTGGCGCAGAGGGTGGGCTCGGCGCCGAGGCCCCGCAGCAGCCGCACCTCGATCATGCCGATGAATGGGTCATCTTCGACGATGAGGACGCGGCTCTGTGGGGCGCTCTGTGGGGCGGACATCGGTCACCTGCGCGGGCGGGGCGTTGCCCGTGCATCGGATCGGCCGCCGCTCCCCAACAGTCCGCTTCCGATGCTCACAGGTCTTCATCCAGGGTGCCGTATCCGCCCTGCACGAACTCGCGAAGGTACCGGAGATCGGCCACCCGGGCGTCCTCCGGCGTGCCCTCGAAGGCGATGCGCTTGCCGTAGACCATCGCGAGGCGGTCGGTGATCGTGAAGACGGTGTCCATGTCGTGGGTGACGACGATGCTGGTCACGCCGAGCCGCTCCTGCAAGCTGAGGATGAGGCCGTTGATCCGCCGGACGTTGATCGGGTCGAGGCCGGTGGTGGGCTCATCGTAGAGGATCACCTCGGGCTGGATGGCGATGGCCCGGGCGAGGCCGACCCGCTTTCGCATACCGCCGGAGAGCTCCGCGGGCTTCTTTTTTTGGGCCCCCGGCATGTCCACCATCTCCAGCACCTCGTCGACCCGGCGGTCCATCTCGGCCTCGGTGCCCCAGGCGTGCTCGATCAGCGGGTACTTGATGTTCTCCTCGACGCTCATCGAGTCGAACAGGGCGGCGCCCTGAAACAGCATCGCCACCTTGCCGCGCAGGTGCAGGAGCTCGCGCTCGGGCAGGGTGGTGACCTCTTGGCCAAAAGCCTGGATCGAGCCGGCATCGGTGCGCAGCAGGCCGATCAGCAGCTTGAGCATGACGCTTTTGCCGACGCCCGAGCCGCCGATGATGGTCAGCGTCTCGCCGGGAAAGACGTCCAGGTTGAGATCTTCGTAGATCACCTGCTTGCCGAAGGCCTTCTGTACGCCGCGGAATCGGATGATCGGCGTGGCGCCGGGCAGCTCGTGCGGCCGGAGCGTCCCGGGCGGCTTGGCGGGGGCGGTGTCACGGAGGGGGCGGCCGTGCGCGGCGGGGACGTGGGTCATCGCGGCCTCAGGCGTAGACAGCGAGCAGGGCCCGCGTGAGCAAAAAGTCGGTCACGAGGATGGTCACGGAGGTGAACACCACCGTCTCGGTGGTCGCCCGGCCGACGCCCTCGGTGCCGCCATGGGTTCGCATGCCGTTCCAGCAGGCGATGATGGCGATGATCGAGCCAAAGAAGCAGCTTTTGATGAGGCCGTGCATCAGGTCGCCGACCCAGATGGTCTCGATCATCTGCTCGGTCGCGAAGTGAAAGGTGACCCCGACCTCGGCCACGGTGATCACGACGCCGCCCGCGCAGCCGATGAGGTCGGCCATGATGGTGAGCAGCGGGATGGCGACGGTCATGGCCACCACCCGCGGCATCACCAGCTTGCGGATGGGGTCGGCGCCGAGCGCCCGGATGGCGTCGATCTGCTCGGTCACGGCCATCGAGCCGATCTCGGCGGTGAAGCCCGCGCCCACCCGGCCGCCCACGAGCAGGCTGGTGAGCACCGGCCCGAGCTCGCGCACAATACCGAGCCCGACGAGCTTCCCGGTGTACATCGAGGCGCCGAAGGGCTCGAGCCCGATGGCGAACTGCGAGGCCATGACCATGCCGGTGAAGGCCGCGGTCAGCAGGGTGATCGACCAGGAGTCGACGCCGCCCTGCTCGAGCTGCACGAGCGTGAGCTTGAACTCGAAGGGCCGACGGAAGATCTCGCGGACCGCCCGCCCAAAAAGCAGCGTGACCTCGCCCAGAGACCCGAAGAATCGGTCAAAGACGGAGCCCGGCTCGCTCATCGACCCACCGCGAAGCCCTGGACCACCTGCACGAAGTCCGTCCAGCCCTCGTCGAAGCGGGGCGGCGGCGCGATGTAGAGCACATCGTAGAGGCAGTCGTTCTTCTTGGTGACCATGGCGCCCACCCGGACCGCCACGCCGTCGAGCTGCCCGTCGAAGCTACGGACCAAGGCGGCGCGGCTGTCGAGGGTGAGGGCCTCGTCCCGCAGGGGCTCGCCCCGGGCGATCCCGAAGGTGAGGTGCTTGAGGAGCGCGTCGAGCTCGCCGTCTTCGTAGCGGGCGCCGCAGCTCGCGTCGGCGTAGATCGTGGCCGAGCGGCCGGCGTGGTACCACGCGTCATCGGCGCTGAGGGGGTCCATGGGCTGCCAGCCGTCGCCGGGCGCGCCGAGTCGGTAGCGCTGGGCGCCGCGGGGGCCGGTGTCGCGCTGCTTGAGGCAGCCGATCGACGCCAAAATGACGCCCAGCAGGGCGATCCGCTGAAATGAGTGGGGGCAGGTCAAGGGGATCAATCGTCCTCCCCAAGGGGAGCGCCCGCGGCGGCGGCCTCCTCCTCGGTCATGGTGAGGAAGACCTCGTGGAGGTCCTGGCTGCCGCGCTGGGCGAGCAGCTCTGCGACGGTGCCGGCGGCGATGAGGCGCCCCCGGAACAGGATGCCCACCCGGTCGCACACCTCCTGCGCCGTCTCCAGCGAGTGGGTGGACAAGAACACGGTGCGCCCGTCGTCGGCGATCTCGCGAAAGCGGGCCTTGATGCGCTTGGCGCCGTGGGGATCGAGGCCGACCATCGGCTCATCGACGATGAGCGTGCGGGGGGCGTGCAGCAGGGCGGCGCTCAGCACGAGGCGCTGCTTCATGCCGTGGCTGTAGGCCTCGATGAGCTCGTCCCGGCGCTCGTAGAGGCCGTGCTCGCGCAGCAGCATGGCGCCGCGTGAGGCGATGAGCTCCGGGGGCATCTGGTAGATCCCGCCCATAAAGCTGAGGAATTCCAAGGCGGTGAGCTTGTCGTAGAGGTAGGGCCGATCGGGGATGTAGCCGATGCGCCGCCGGCTCTCGACCGGCTCGGCCACGATGTCGATGCCGTCGATGAAGATGCGGCCGGCCGAGGGGGTGAGCACGCCCGAGAGCATGCGGATGGTCGTGGTTTTGCCGGCGCCGTTGGGCCCCAAGAAACCAAAGACCTCGCCGGGGTACACCTTGAGCGAGAGGGGCTGCAGGGCGACAAAGCTGCCGTAGCGCTTCTCGACGCCGCGCAGCTCGATCATCGGCGCGCGGTCCGCTCCGCTCGGGGTGGGCTGGGCGCTCGCGGCGGGCTCAGGCGACATGGGGGACCTCGGCGGGGGGCTTATCACAGGCCCTCGGGGCTCGTGCTGGCGCCCTCCAGCCGAAAGCCGAGCTTACCGAGGTAGCCCATGATCTCGACTTGTCGGTCGAGGTCGCCCTCGACGAGCTTGATGTGGGTGGCGTCGGCGATCTGCTGGCCAAAGGTGGGGTCTACAGCGACCCAGCCGTCATTCTCGCCGATCTGCACCTCGGGCCAGGCGTGGTAGTAGAAGGCGCCGTTGCTGATGCGGTCGCTGTACACCACCCCGGCGGCGATGCGGGCCGGCACCCCGGCGGCCCGGGCGAGGCTGACGTAGAGCGCGGTGTGCTCGTTGCAGTCGCCCCGCATGCTGCGGAGCACCTCGAGGCCGTTGGGGACGCCGACGCTGGGCTCCTTGTCCACCTTCTCGAAGACCCAGGTGAGGATGGCCTCGGCGGCGGCGCGCCGGTCCACCGCGCCCTCGGTGAGCCGCGCGGCCTGGGCTTGCAGCTCGGGGTGGGCCACCGGCAGCGAGGGGGTGCCGGCGAGGTTGGGATCATCGGCGCCCCGGCGCAGGGGCAGGCCGGCGGGCAGGCGGGCGGGATCGGCGGCGCGCACGGTGAGCGTGGCGCCCTCCCGCACCTGGCGGGGCGGGTCCGAGGGCACGCGATCGACGTCCACGCCGGTGATCTGCACGCGCAGCGCCTGGGTCTCGCGGGGCTCCGGGATGATCCCCTCGAGGCGCACCGCCGACAAGCTGATGAGATCAACGGGCTCGCCGCCGGAGGGCACGGCTTGGGCGGCCTCGGCCGTCATGCGCACGCTGGACAGCCCGAGCCCGGACTCTTGGCGCAGGATGCCGCCGTCGGCCGTGACCAAGGCGCGGGTGTCCATGCCGCCAAAACTGCTGCGCAGCCAGTAGGCCTCCTCGCCGCCATCGACGATCTCGACGTCGGTGACCAGCATCTCCATCTCGCCCTCGGCCATGCTCACCGGGTCGAAGTAGGGCACGGTGAAGCGGTGGCCCACGGCCAAGGTCTCGCGGGCGATCGCCGCCTCCAGGCTCAGGCCCACCTGGGGCGGCCGGGCGACCGGGAAGGACATGTGGCTGGTCTCGCCGGCCTGAATGATGTCCATCTCGATGTTCTGGCCGCGCACCTCGCCGCGGGCCGTGAGTTTTACCTGGTCGGCCGCCATGAAGAAGTCGAAGCGCCGCAGCCGGCCCTCGGCGTCGACTTGGGCGGCCCCGGCGGTGATCACCTCTTGGAGCTTGCCGAAGGTCGCCACCTGAAAGCTGGAGCGCTGCTCGAAGAGCTGCCCGCCGGCGTCGATCGGGGTGTTGCGGCTCCAGCTCCAGCCCACGTGCTGATCTTGGAAGAAGATGCCATACCAGCGCTCGGCGCTCGGCCCCGTCGCGAGGCTCGCCCGATCCAGCGCCACCAAGGGCTGATCCTGCATGCGCTGGCCGATGAAAACAATCAGCA
>CANHON010000069.1 GCA_947462115.1 Deltaproteobacteria bacterium
CGCCCGTGCCGCCGCCGCCGCCCGAGCCCGTGGCCGTCGCGCCCGCGAAGGCGCGCGCCGGGGCGAGCACGGACGCATCGGTGATGAAGCCGTTGGCGTCCACCGTGAGGCCCCGGAAGGCGCGGCCCGGCGCGAGGCGGTCGCCCGACACGATCTCGCCGCTGGCGTCGATGGTCAAGGCGTCGAATTCGCGGGCCTCCGAGCGGGGGCCGGCGAGGGAAGCGGAGATCAGCAGCGCGAGGAGCATCGGGTCGTCCTTCGAGGGGTCCAGGGGAGCGCAGCCTCGAGGGCCGAGCGCGCCCCACCCTACACCCTGCGCCCCGCCGGCGAAAGCACCGGCGAGGGGTGGACCGTCAGTGTCCGTACCCGTCGTCGTCGTCGATGTAGCCCATCGCCCGGAGCTGCTCGAGGGTGGCGGGGTCCGTGACCTCCACCGAGCCCGTCGCGCCCTCGCGGCGGTTCTCCTTGAGCAGGCCGTCGAGCGTGGCGAGCAGCTCCTTGACCCGCTCGGGCTGGGCCGGCGCGAGGTCGGTGCGCTCGTGAATATCGTTCACCACGTCAAAGAGCTGCACCAGCGGCGCCTCGTTGCGGCGGATGAGCTTGTGGTCGCCCACCACCACCGACTCTTGGAGCAGCCCGCCCTTCTGGGTGGTGGACAGGGCCGGGAGGGCTGGCAGGGCCTCGCCGCGCCACAAGGGGGCCACGCTGCGGCCGCTGGCGCCGCCGCTCTGGGCCACCCGGTCGCCGCCCGCCACCTCCACGATGGTGGACAGCAGGTCCACCGTGGCGATGGGCTGGCTCACGCGCTGCCCGGCCGGGATGTCGCCCGCCCGCACCACGATGAAGGGCACCTGCATCAGCTCATTGTGGAGCGAGCGGCGGTGGCCGAGGCCGGCGTGGTCCATGAACTCTTCGCCGTGGTCGGCGGTGAACACGATGAGCGTATCGGGGCTCAGCTCCAGCATGTTGAGCGTGCGCCGGATCCACTCGTCGGTGTAGCGCACCTCAGCCCCGTAAAGGTTCTGCAGCAGCAGCAGCTCGTCGGGGTCCTCAAAGCGGCCGATGTCGTCCTTGAGGGCCTTGCCGAGCATCTTCGACAGCTCTTTGGCCTTCTCGGTCCGCTGCTCGCGCGGGGCGGCCATCGCCGTGCCGGTCAGGGTGCGCGACTCGAGCTCGGTAAAGTAGGGCTCGCGGCGGGTGTAGGGGTCGTGGGGGTCGAAGTAGTGCATCCACAGGAACACCGGCTGGTCGCCCTTGGCCATCATCGGCGCCCAGTCGCGCACCGTGGCGTCGATGAAGGCGGCGTCCTCGAAGCCAGCGTTCACATAAGAATCAAAGCCTTGCTGGTAACCGAGCTCGCCAGCGAGGTGGGCGTTGGTGGTCACGCCGAGGGTGCGGTAGCCGAGGCCGCGCAGCCGCTCCGGCAGCAGCACCAGCTCCTCGGGCAGGGGCGGCTGGCTGTGCACCCCGCTGCTCTGGAAGGCCCCGCGGTCGACGCCGTGCTGGTGGGCGTAGAGGCCCGTGACCATGGTGGCCACCGTCGGCACCGTCCACGAGGAGCTGGCGTAGGCCCGCTCAAAAACCGTGCCCTGGGCCGCGAGGCTGTCGAGGAAGGGCGTGAGGCCGCGGGTGTCGCCGTAGGCGCCGAGCACGTCGGTTCGCAAGGTATCGACCGAGATCAACACGATGTCGGGCTTCCCGCTCGCCCGCCGGCCTTGGGCCAGGGGCTGAAACAGCGCGCCGTCGCGGTCGTAGCGGGGGCGGACGCCGGGCTCCGCCTGGGTCGGGTCAGCGGGCCGCTGCAGGCGGAGGCCGACCGCCACGCCCCCGGTGAACAAGGCAGCCCCGAGGGCCAGCTGCCAGTGGGGCACCTTCATGGCGTCTCCGCGCGCGTGATCAGCTCGTCTAGTTGTTGGAGGCCGGGGTGCTGGGGGTCGTGCACCCGCCCCGAGTCGAGGGCCGCGCGGGCGCCGAGCAGGTTGCCGCGCTTGACCCGCACGAGGCCGAGGCCGACCCAGGCCGGGATGAACTCGGCCCGCTCCTTGACCGCCTGGACGAAGGCGACCTCAGCGGCGGCATAGTCGCCTGCGCGGTCCTCGGCCAAGCCCAAGTTGAGCCAGTCCACGGCGTTGGGCTCGGGGATGGCCTGGATGTGCTCCCGCCACAGCCGCTGAACGGTGCTCGGGCTTCTGCCGACCGAGGCCACGGCCAGCAGCGTCAGCCGCAGCGCGCCCGGCATGTCCTCGCCGGCGTCCAAGTGGCGGCGGGCGATGCGCTCGCCCTCTCGCTGGGCGGCCTCGAGCTGGCCGTCGCGGCGCAGGGCCTCGACCATCTGGATCTCGATGAGGGGCCGCCCGGGGTTGCGGGCGTTGGTGCCCGCGAAGAAGGCCGCGTCGTTGGCCCACACCGCCTGGGCTTGCCACAGCACCACGCCCATGAAGCAGAACAGCGGCAGCAAGGCCACGCCGAGCCCGAGCCGCAGCTTGGCGCGCCCCTCGGTGAGCTCCGCGAGGAGGTGGCCGAGGCCGAGCGCCCAGAACAGGCTGGGGATGTAGGCGAAGCGGTCGGAGACCGGGAAGCCCATATCGACGGGAGCAGCGACCCGCACGATGTTCAGCGCGGGCAACAAGCACAGGGCGCCGGCGAGCAGCCAGCGGCCCACCCGCGGCCAGCGCAGGCCCACCGCGAGGCCGCCGAGCACCAGCGTCAGGCCGGACCACATGCCCATGCGGCCCCAGTCCACCACCGGCCGCAGGCTGCGGTAGGCCAAGGGCGCGCTGAAGCCCAACAGGCCGCGCACATACAGCTCGATGGCCGCCGGCACCGTGGCGAGCCACTCCAGCGCCGTCTCGGGCGGGCCATCGGAGGGCCGCACGGCGACCAAGGTGGCGCGCACCGCGGCCCACACGAAGATCGGCGCGACAAAAGAGGCGATCCGCACGAGGCTCTGCCGACCGCCGTTGATCAGCACCGCGAGCACCGGCGTGACCACCGCGAGCTCCTTGCTGGTCACCGCCGCCAACATCAGGCCGGCCATGAGGGCGGGCTTGCCCCAGCCCTCGCGCTCCTCGCCATCGACGAGCAGCACGCCCAAGACCGCGATCGCCGCGAGCAGGTCGGTGCGCCCCGAGACCCAGCTGACCGCCTCGACGTGGCTGGGCATCAGCGCGAAGGCGACCAAGCCGAGGAGCAGGCCCACCGGGTTCAGGCCGCGCCGCAGCCCGAGCGTGAAGCCGAGGCCCATGATCAGCGCGTGGGCGAGTACGTTGAACAGGTGGAAGGCGAGGGCGGACGGACCGAAAATGGCGCGCTGCAGCGCATAGCTGAGCGTGACCGTGGGCCGCCAGTAGCCATAGCCCCCGGCGTCGGAGGCCCAATTAAAGAAGTCGCCCGTGATCGACTCGACAACCCCTGCGAAGGTTCGCAGGCGCATGTCATCGACGATCAGCGGGCGATCATCCCAGACAAAGTCCGCGCCGAGAGACGGCGCGAAGAGCAGCGCCCCTCCCACCACGATGGCGATCGCGGCCGAGACCGGCCATCGGGGGGAGACGGGCACTTCAGCTCAGCTCTGGCGACGACGGCGCAGCGCGGCGACCAGGCCGAAAGCAGCGCCGAGCACGGCCGGAGCGCCGCCGATCGCGGAGCAGCCGCCCTCGTCCTTGGTCTCCTCGCCGGTGTCCTCGGTGGTGCCAGCGTCGTCGGTGCCGGCGTCGTCGGTGCCATCGGTGCCGTCGGTGCCATCGGTGCCGTCGGAGCCGTCGTCACCGGAGCCGGTGGCGTTGGCGCCGGCGAAGGCGACGGAGGGGGCCACGGTGGCGGCGGGGGTGACCATGCCGTTGGCGTCGATGGTGAGGCCGTCGGCGGTGGCGATGTTGTTGGTGGGGGCGGCGATGGCCGCGGAGATCATGAGAGCGAGAAGCATGTGTTCGTCCCCTTTTTTGTGACGGCCGACAGCCGCCCTCAGAGTTGCGCAGCGCCTCTGTTGAGCCGCTCCTCCAGAGTCTCCCCCTGGTGACCCAACGGTATTGCCTTCATTCGCGGGTGTCAATCTCGACCGGGGCCTACCAGTGGCCCGCAGCGCGCGATCAACCGGTGCTCCTCGGCCCGTCCGCCGGTGAGCAGACGCCGCGGCTCCCTCCCCCTCGCCCGCTGCTGGGCGGGAGGACCGGCCCATATCGGTCATGGCGCCGGCCGCTTGAGCGGAGCAAGGGTTCAGCCCGCGGGGACCCGGCCCTGCAGCTCGGTCGCCACCCGCGCCCGCAGCGCGCTCGGCAAGAACGGCTTCTCCAGCACCCGCGGCCCCATCCGCCGGATGAAGCTCCGGCCCTCTTCGGTGAAGGCCCCGCCGGTCAAGAACAAGAACCGCGCCTGCAGGTGCGGACGGATCCGACCCACCGCCTCATAGACCGCGGGGCCCGTCAGGCCCGGCATCATCAGATCGCAGAGGATGAGGTCGGGCTCCGGCTCTTCGTTGAGGCGCGCCAGGGCGTCGGCCCCGTCGTGCACCAGCTCCACCTCGTAGCCGCGCAGGGCCCGCTGGATGGCCCGGGCCAAGGAGGGCTCGTCGTCCACCACCAGCACCCGGCCGCTGCGCACCGGCGTGGGGGCCGCGGTGGGGCGCGCGACCGCCGCCATCCGGCCCGGCAAGCGCAGGGTCGCCCGGGCCCCGGCGCCGCTGTTCTCCAGGCTCAGAGCCCCGTGGTGCGCCAGCGCGATGCTCCGGGCGATGGCCAGCCCCAGCCCCTGTCGGCCGGCCCGGCCCGTCACGAAGGGCTCGAATGCGCGGGGGAGCACGTCGAGATCAACGCCGTGGCCGTTGTCCTCGACGACGAGCACCACGGAGTCGCCCTCCAAGCGGCCCCGCACGCTGATCCGGTTGTCGGCCGGGCGACCCCCGGTCAAGGCGTCGGCCGCGTTGATCAGCAGCTGCATGAGCACCTGCAGCAGGTCGCCCTCGGAGATGACGGCCAGCAGGCCCTCGGGGCAGTCCCGCTCCACCCGGGTGAGGTGCCGGAGCTGGTTGCCGGACAGGTTGAGGGCCGCGTTGAGCACCCCGTCCACCGGCACCGCCGCCGCCGCGTCCACCGGGGCCGCCGCGGCGGGGCTCTCCGCGCGCAAGCTCGACAAGCTCCGCAGCTCGCCGGCCACCGTCATCACCCGGCGGGTCGCCTCCAGCAGATCGCTGAGGGCCTCGCGCTGGGCCGGCCGCGCCTCGCCCTCCAACAAGCTGGTCGCCGTGGCCAAAATGACGCCCAGCGGGTTGTTCACCTCATGCCCGATGCTGGAGGCGATGGTCACGACCGCGGAGAGGCGGTCGCCATAGGCCCGCTGCTCGCGCTGCAGGCGGCGCTCGGTGCGGTCGCGCATGAACAGGATGGCGGCCGGCGCGCCCTCGAAGGAGACCCGGCCGGCGGAGATGGCGTCCACGAGGCGCACCGCGCCGTCCGACCGCAGCACCCGCAGCTCTGCTGGTCGACCGTCTACCAGCACCTCGTCGCGGTCTTCGGGGTGCAGCAGGGCGCGCAGCTCAGCGCCCACCAGGGCCTCGGCCGAGCGCTGGAGCAGCTCGACCATCGAGCCGTTGCAGAACAGCACCCGCCCCTCGCGCAGCACCGCCACCGGCACCGGAAAAGCCAGCAACAAGGCCCGGAGCTCCAAGTGGCTCAGCGCCAGGGCCTCCTCCCGGGCCGCCCGCCCCTCCAACGAGCGCCGGACCGCGAAGTTCCCGCAGAACCGGTCGCCGGCCTGTCCGTAGTGAGAGACCGACACCTCTTGGGAGAGCCGCCGGCCGTCCTTGGCCCGCGAGGCCACAAAGCCCACCCACTGCCCCACCTCGTGGATGGCGTGCTCGGTGTAGCGGTAGAAGGCCGGGTCGTGCACCGGGGCCTCGGGGTCGCGCAGCAGGCTGGCGTAGCGGCCCACCACCTCCTCCCGGCCGTAGCCGGTGAACCGCTCCCAAGCCGCGTTGACGTGCAGCAGGCGAACCTCGGCGTCGGTCAGCTCGATGGGGTCCCGCGCCGTCTCCACCGCGACGCGGATCGCCGCCGACAAGGCGAGCTGTCGCTGCTCGCTGAGGGCCGAGGACAGGGCCGCGAGGGCCTCGGGGTCCACTGGGCGCGCGGCGTCCATCCACAGCAGGGCCGCGTCGGGCCCCTGCCACAGCTTCGGCGAAGCGGTGAGGGGCAAGACCTGCACCGCGCCCGGCCAGCCGAGCGCCCCGGCGGGCAGCGCGCCGCCCGCGGCCTCCGCCAGCACCATGGCCGAAGACAACGCGTCCGGCGTGATGTTCAGCGAGAGCCCGGCCGAGCACAGGCGCAGCCGATGCTCCAGCACCCCCTGCTCCGACGCCATGTCCACGAGCGCCCAGGCCCGCGCCCCGGTGGCGGCGGCGAGGCCGTCCAGCGCCGCCCGGAGGCGCGCCTCAAAGCCCTCGACGCGGAGGGCCGCCTCCAGATTGGCGCGCTGGTCGCTCACTATTCGTAGACCACCAGCCAGGACCGCAGCTCGATGTTGCCGGAGGTGTCCGGCGGGGTCGCGCCGGAGAGGCGGCCCTCGTAGCGCACGCTCACGGCGCTGCCGGCCGGGGCCGCGGCGGTGACGTCCTCGACCCAGGGCTGCACCTCTTGGCCCGGGCACCAGCCGCCGCGCCCGAACCACCAGGTGCCGGCCTGGTTGGGCACCACGCCCTCCGCGATGTCGAGCTGGCAGCCGCGGCTGGTGCCGGCTTCAGCGTAGTCCCGCGTGAAGATGGCCTCACCCACGGTGAACTGGTGCTCGTGGGGGCAGAACTCGGCGCAGTTGGTGGCGCTGTCCATGCCGTGCCCGGTGAGGATGCTCACCAGCTCGACCCGCGCCGCGCCCGCCGGCACCGCGACCTCCACCGGCTCCCGGTCGTTGTAGGCGGAGTTGAAGGCCCCGCCGTTGAACAAGGGGAAGGCCTGCCGCGGCGCGCTGCCCTTGCCTTGGTTCGACAGGCGCAGGTTCACCGAGATGATCGTGGGCTGCGTATTCCACGAGGGCGCCCAGGAGTAGCGGATGGTGCGCTCCCCGCCGGCCTGCAGCCACGCCAAGGCGTGGGTCGCGTCGACCACCCAATGCGACTCGCGGTGGTAGGTGGTGATGAAGCGGGCCATCTCGAGCCAGCTGTCGGTCTCGCCGTCGTAGAGCCACAGGTTGGCGATGTAGTCCCAGGCGCCGCAATTCCCGACCTCGCTGGCCTCGCGGTCGGGGCACTCCATGAACACCTCGACCTCGAGGGTGTCGAAGCCGGCCATCACCTCGGGCGCGGGCAAAACAACGACGTCGTCCTCATACTCGTCGTGCAGCTCCGCCTCGAAGATCGGCACCACCGTGGCCTCGACCTCGGCCATGCGCGCGGCGCGCTCCGCCTCAAAGTTGAGGAAGGCCGGCTCGTTGGCGGCCGAGTACAGGCGCCACTCCCAGGGCCACTCCTCGAGCGCGTTGAGCTCCTCGCTGAAGGCCTCCACCGCGCTCATGTAGCCATGGCCGGCGATGCGCTGGTCGCGGTCGATGGAGAAGCCGAGCTCGCCCACCCCGGAATTGACGACCTCACCGAGCTGGCCGCTGATCTCGGCGCCGGGCACCGCCACCACATGCAGGCGATCGGCCCACCAGGCTTGGTCGTCGGGGCGGAGGCCGGCGATGCCCTCCTCGATCCAGGCGTCCATCTGGGCGCCGAAGGACTCGGCGTCGTCGGCGGAGCTGCCGCTCACGACGAAGAAGTAGTGCACGTTGAGCGGCGAGCGGCGCACCAAGTCCTCGACGCCCGTGGACCACCACGTCTGGCGATCGAGCGAGGACACCACAAAACCGTGCGGGAGGAAGCTGTAGATCTCGCAGCCGGTCCAGGACTCCGACAAGGAGAAGGTCTCCCCGCCCCGCAGCGGCAAGGAGAAGTCGCCCATGCGCTCCCGGCGGTGCAGGCCGAAGGGGCCCTCGGTGTCCATCGGCACGGAGGGGAGCCCCAAGGTGGCGCAGACGTCGATGGGCAGGGGGTCCTCGCCGCTGTCGACCCCGTCACCGCCGTCGCCGCCGTCGCCGCCGTCGCCCCCATCCGCGCCCCCGTCGCCGCCATCGCCGCCGTCCGCGCTCGGGGCCGGGGTGTCGTCCTTGGGCTCTTCGGCCGTGCAGCCCCCGAGGCCCGCGAGGCCGCCGAACAGCAGCGCGAGGAGGGCCACCGGAGCGCCGCTCCGACGGGGGAGGTGAACAGCAGGGTCAGGGATGGACATCGAGCCTCCAAGGCCGGTGAGTGTAGCAGAGTCGTCCAATCGGCGGGGCGCTCGCTGGCTCAAGGGCGGCCCAGCCCTCCGCCCGCGGGCGCGCCGGCCGCCGCCACCGGCACGATCGCCCGCCCCGGCAGGGCCCGCGCCACCTCTTGCGGGCTCATCGGGCCCTCCAAGCGCAGCACCGGCCCGATGAGCAGCACCGGGCAGGGCGGCCCACCGGCGTCCAGCGCGACAAGGGCCTCCACCACGTCCATCAAGGGCACGGGGGCCGGCAAGTGGAGGGCGGCGCCGAAGGTCCAGGGCCCGGCCACCGGCGGCCCGCCGACCACCAAGGCCCGCCGATCCACCGTCAGCTCGACGATCAGCGCCTCCAGGGGCTCGGCGCGGGTCCAGAGCCCAGCAGGCAGCGGGGCCGGCGCGCGCCCCGGCAGGGCCCGCGGGCGGAGGGGCGCGGGGCCGCGGCGCGACCACAGCCGCGCGACGAGCAGCACCAGCACCACCAGCCCGAGCGACAGCAGCAGGGCCGGCACCAGGGCACCCCGCTCCGCTGGCGCCCGGCGGGGGTCCACCGGGGGCGCGCCCACCGCGGCGCCGGTCGGCGGGGGTCCGGCCGCCGTGGGACCGCCGCCGCTCAAGGCTGCACCGCCGGCGGCACCTGGTAGGCGCGCAGGTAGAGGCCGTGGCTGCGGGAGGCCACAGGGTTGGGATCAACGATCAGCAGGGCATCTTCGAGCCGTCGGCGGTCGGGGGCCTCAAACAGGTCGGCCCAGAGCACCACCGTGGAGATCTGCCGGGCGCGCAGGGCCTCGAGCAGCCCAGCGGGCGAGCCCTCCAGCGCCGACAGCAGGGCGCGCTGCTCGCCAAAACGGCGGTCATCACGTCGATAGGGGCAAAAGCCCGGCAAGGGCCGGCCGTGGCTGGCCTGAAAGGCGCACCCGAGGCTGGTGCTGAGCGCCGCCACCTCGTCGAGGTCGCCGAGGGACTCGGGCGCGAGGTCGAGCACCGCGCCGCGGCCGGCGTAGAGCGACGGGGCGCCCCCGGGGAACTGGCCCAGGCGGGCCGGCATGCCGCCGACCACAAAAACATCGACCAGCAAGGCGATCCCGAGCGGAGCGGCCCGCCAAGCGCCCCCCTCGGCCAGCGCCGTGGCGACCCGGGCGGCGACCAGCCCAAAGCACAAGGCCGACCCCCAGGCGAGGCGCGCCGGGAAGCGCACCGCCCCCGCGCCCGGCAGCTCGGCCAAAGCAGCGGTGGGCGCGGTGAAGGCGCCGAGCGGACCGAGCCACCACAGCGGACCGAGCGACAGCAGCGCGAACAGCAGGCCCGCCGCCACGAGGGCCCGCCAGCCCGGCAGCCGCCCGAGCACCCGCGGGGCCACCCCCACCAAAGACAGCGCCGTGAACGGCAAAAAGACCGAGGCCGAGTGGTCGCGCAGGTCGATGCCCGCGGTGGGCGGCCCCCACTGCAGGCTGCCGGCGCTGCCGGCCGCGAGCCGGTCCACATCATCCACCCACTCGCCGGGAGCAGCGTAGCCAGGCCCACCTTCGGCGAGGATGAGGTAGAGCACAGCCGCCGGCAGCGCCACGGCGAGGGCGGCGAGGGCCCCGCGGGCCGAGAGCTGGCCCCGCCACAGCGCCGCAGCGCCGACGACAACAACGTACAGCGCGCCAACCACACCGAGGTAGCCGCTGGTGAACAAGGCGCCGGCGAAGCCGAGGCCGGCGGCGAGGCCGTGGGCGGGCCGGGCCTCGGGCCGACTACAGCGCCACCACGCCCAGCCCAACAACGGCAGCCAGGGGTCGAGCAGCAGGTAGCTGTGCCCCTCCAGCAGGGCGGTGGCGCTCAGCCCGGAGAAGGCGAAGCAGAAGCCGGCGATGAGCGACCAGGGCGAGCGCGCGCCCAAGCCGACCGCCGCCCGCTCCGCCGCGAAGGCCGAGACCGCGAGGCCGACGATGGCCAGCGCGCCGTGCAGCCGGGCCGGGTCCATCCACGAGAACAGCGCCCCCGCCGGGAGCAGGGTCCAGCTGTCGAGGCGGCCGAGCGGCGCCCCCGCCGGCCAGCCGGTCAGCGGGTCGAGGCCGCCAGCGAGCAGCCGCGGGGCCGCTTGGAGCACCCAGACCGTGCCCAGCGCGTCGAAGTTGCGGCCGACGATCCGCTCCGGCCCGGCCAGCACGGCGGGGAAGGAGAAAATGACGGCAGCGAGGGCATAGACCACGGCGGACAGCGCCGCGCCCCGCAGCGCCGGCCGCGCCCCCCTCACCGGGCCCGCCGGGGGCCGAAGGCGAGCAAAAAGACGTACAGCAGCACCAAGGCAGCCCAACCATAGCCCGCCACCAGCCGGGGGAGCTCCGGGTCGGCCAGCGCGCCGGCCGGCCGGGCGAGGCTGCGCTCCAGGCGCCCGTCGGCGGACAGGCCGAAGCGCAGGCTGTCTTCCGGGCCGAACAGCCGCACCACCCCCCGCCAGGGCGCGGCCGAGGGCGCGGTGATCTCCAGGGGCAGCAGCAGCAGCGGCTCTCCCTGCAGCTCACCGACGAAAATACCATCGCCGGCGATGTCGTAGTCGGGGAGCGCCCCGTCGTCCCGCAGGACCAGGGCGCGGTCCTCGCCGAGCCACCGGGCCGCCACCCGCAGCTCCCGCGCCTGAAGCGCGCGGCCGAGCTCGACCTCGATGCGGACGGTGTGGGCGGGGGCGTCGGCCAGCTCGGTCATCCCGACCCCTAACCCGGCCCTCTGACAGACCCCGCGGCCGGGGACCAGCGGACGGGGGGCCTCTAGGCCTCGGAGGCCGGGGCCGCGGCCGCCTCGTCGCCTTGGGGGGCGCTCCGGGCGAGGCGCACGATCAAAAAGCCCATGCCGGCGATCATCCCGAGCAGGCCACCCCAGACCGCCGCCCGCTCGGCCCCGGTCATGGGGGCGAGCTCGACCCGCTGGCCTTCGCCGAGGGTCACGGTCTGCATGTCGCGCCGCCACAAAAGCCGCGTCAGCATGCCGATGTCGTGGTCGGGCGGGCCCAAGGAGCGGTGGCCGACGTAGAGGGTGGCGCCGCCCTCCGGCACCATCGTGATGAGCTCGGAGCCCGCCACCGACAGCTCCACGCCCTCGAAGGGCAGCGGCGCGTCGTCGCCGTTGTCGATGCTGAGCACCAGGGTGTCGCCGACCGCCTGGCCGATGTTCACGACGAAGCGGCGCCCTTCAGCCGGCATCTCGGCGCCCGCGGCCTCGCTCCAACGCCAGGACGCGCTGCGGAGCACCTCGAGGCTGCCGCCGGCCGGGCGCTGCAGGCTGACGCCGCGGTCGAAGACCGGCGCGGTGGTGCGGAGGGTCACCGCCTCGAGGATAACGTCCGGCTCAGGGTTCTTGATGACGATGCGGGTGGTGGAGCCGTCCTCTTGGCGCTCAAATTCCACGCCCTCGAGCACCCGCCGCTGGGCCTGCTGGCGCAGCAGGTAGGGGAGCTGGCGGCCCTCGCCGTCGAGCAAGCGGAGGTCGGCGAGCGCGCGCCGGCTGGCCAGCGCCACCGCGGTGGGCAGCGGGATGATCGACAGGCCGCTGCCGCCGGGCACCGCCCAGCGCATGCGAAAACCCGCGGCGTCCAGGGTCTGCCCGGCCTCCATCAGGCCCGAGGCCACCTCGGGGGCGACCCAGGCGGGGTTGGGCACGACTGGGCCGACCGTCGCCGCGCACTGGACGAGGCGGCCGAGCTCGGGGCCGGCCACCCGCACGTCGTCGAGGGTGGCGGCGCCGGTCGGGCCGCCGCCAAAGAGCTGAAGAGCGCCCTGCGGCGGCTCGTAGAGCAGCAGGCTCTCGCCGGGCAGCTCGAGCTCGACCTCGGGGATGGTGAGCGGCTCCAAGCCCTCGCCGAAGACCGTGATGTCGAGCCGGTCGCTGGCGGTGCCGGTGCTGAGCTGAAGCTGCTGCTGATCGACCACCGCGTCGCCGAGCAGGATGCGCTCCACCCGCCCGCGGCCCAGCGACTCCGGGCCGCCCATGCTGCCGGTGGAGGCGAACAGCTCCACCTCCCGCGAGAACACCGACCCCTGCGCCAACAAGCGCAGACGACCGCCGGCGATGGGGTGGGGCAGCGCGACGGTGTAGTGGGCAGACCCGCCCTCATCCACCCAGGAGGACTGCACCGGGAGGCGCAAGGTGGTGGGCTGGGCGGCCTCGGGGCGGCGCAGCAGGCGCTCGGCGCGGATGTCGCGCCCGCCGTAGCCGTGGTGCCACTGAAGGCGCAGCTCCAGCGGGTCGCGGGTGGGCGGGAAGGCGATCGAGACCTGCTCGGCCTCGTCGGTGCGCCACAGCAGCGTGGGATCGCCATGCGGCACGAGGCCTTGGGGGCTCCGGCGCCAGACTTGGGCGGTCACGGCGAGGCGCCGGCGGCCGCCGAGCTCCAGCCGCAGCCCGTCGATCGGCCGGTCGAAGCCGGGGATGAGGTACTGGGTGGGGTCGGTGGAGGGCTCGAAAGACACGGCCTTGCGCTCGGGCTCGGGCGACTCGCGGGTGAAGGCCGCGCGCACCTTTTGGCCCTGGGGGCCGACCACCACGAGGTCGGTGCCGTCGCTGGGCCGCCCCTCGGCGCGCAGGCCCGGCGGGAGATCGACCCGCACCACCTCGGGGGCCCCGCCCCCGGCGGCCGCGCAGGCGCTCAGGTCGAGGGTAGCCTGCAGCGGCATGTTCTCGCTGATGCGGGCGCCCACCCCCCCCTCGCTGCGGGCGGACCGCGGGCCGAGGCCGAGCAGGGGCAGCAGCCCGAGCAGGAGGGCGAGCGACGGGCGCGGGGCGGCGGCGCGGAGGCGCATCGGGGCTCCAGGGGCGATCGGGTTCATCTGCATGATCTTCTTCATGAACAACCGGAGCTGCGGCCTCATGGCGCGCCCTCCTCGGGCGCCGCTTCGGGCGGCTCCCCACCGTCTGCGGCGGCGGCGCGGGCAGCGGCGCGGTGGGCCGCGGCTTCGGCGTCTTCCGCGGCCTCTGCGGCCTGTCGGCGGAGCACGAGGCGCTCGAACAAGAAGGCCGCCGCGAGCAGCGTGGCGCCGAGGCCCATGATCGAGCCGACCCGGATGAAGCCCGACAGGCTCCAGAGATCGACCACGAAGACCTTGGCGGCGGCGAGCAGCACGAGGCCAAAGCCGACGAAGCGCAGGACGCGCTGCTCGCGGCCGATGCCGACGCTGAGCACCACCATGCCGTAGAGCGCCCAGGCCAAGGACCGGACCATGCCCTGCAGCAGGCCGTGCCCGCCGAGCTCGACCGGCCCAGCGTCTTGGAAAACATCGCTGACCTGGACGTTCACGAGGGCGAAGCCCACCGCCACCGCCGCCAAGACCATCGCGCCGCGGGCGCCCGCGGGCAGGGCCGCGGCGCGCTCGGAGGCATCGGCGCGCAAGCTCGGCCCGAGCCACTTGGCCGAGGCCAACAAGCAGACCAAGGGCAGGCCCCAGGTGTAGAGGGTCCAGTTGAGGAAGGGCAGCCCGTCGGTGTTCCCGTACTCCAGCGCGTAGGGGTTCATCACGAGGCGCACCGCCACCACCATGCCGAGCAAGAAGCTCGACCAGGGCACCAAGGGGTGCGTGAGCCGCCGGGCGAGCAGGGCCAAGGCCGCGCCCTCCAGCGCCCAGGTCAGCGTCAGCCACTGATCTTTGAGCTGCAAGGGCACCGCCGCCGTCAGCCCGAGCAAGGTCACGCCGAAGAAGAAGGCCAGCAGGCCCGAGCCCCGGTGAAGGCGGTGAACGCGCACCATCACGATGGTCCCGAGCAGGGGCATCAGGGCGAGCAGCAGGGGCACGAGTCCCCGGGCCCCGTCGCCGAACAGCTCCATCCAGGCCAACAAGGCCGGCGCGGCGACCGCGGGCGCGGCCAGCGACGCCGCCTGGAGGTGGAGGCGGCCGGTGGACCCCGGCTGGATCGGCCAAGCGAGCGGCCACGAGCCCAGCAGGCCGACCGCGAGCGCAGCGGCGCCGAGCACCTCGCCCGCCGGGAGCTGCCCCAGGCGCCCCGCGGCCACGAGGCCGACCACCGCGACCCCGCCGACCGCGGCGAGCGGACCCGCGGGGGCCCGACGCCCGAGCGCCAGCGCCAGCAAGGCCGGGCTCGCCATCCACAAGGCGGTGAAGCCGGCCGGCGGCACCTCGATGGTGGCCAGGAAAATGGCGTTGATGAGGCCCAAGGCGAGCGGCGCCGCGCTGCCGGCGAAGCCCCCCGCGCTGCCCCGCAGGCCCAGCGCCGGCAGCAACAACAGCGCCTGGGCGGCGACGAGCTGCAGGCGGTGGTCGCCAGCGGTGCCGGCGTGGCCTTGGCTGAACGCGAGGAGCAGCAGCGTCGAGAGCGCCAGGCTCAGGCCCCCGAGCGGCCCGACCGAGGCCCGGCGCGCCAGCAGCAGGGGGGCCGCCGACAGGCCCACAAGCAGCCCAAAAGACCACCAGGGCGCGGCGCCGAGCTGCCGGAACACCGTCTGGTAGGTGATGGGATCGACGAATTGCGGGTCGATGGGGACGACCCAGGGCAGGCCGCAGAGGCCGATGAGCAGCAGCAACAGGAAGGCGGCGCGCTCGAGGCCGGTGGCCCCCGGGTGGGCCGGGCGACGGCCGAGCAGGGCGCCGGTGGCGAGCGAGGGGGCCGCGAGGCTGAGCAGGGCCAGGGCCGCCGCCGGGAGCTGGTCGGGCGCCCGGTAGCGCACCGTCCAGCCCAGATCGAGGGCCAGGGCGCCGAGGCCCGCCGCCAGCAGCAAGGGCCACCAGCCGCGGCGCACCGCCACAAAACTCATGCCGCCCGTGAGCAGCGCGAGGTAGGAGAACAGCCCCAGCGCGTTATTTTCGCCGGTGCTGAGCAGCACGGGCGTGAGCAGGCCGCCGATGAGCGAGAGCACGGCCGACACCGGGTCGCGCAGGCGGTCGGCCAGGGCCATGCCGAGCACGGTGAGGACCGCGAGGGCGCCAAAAGCCGCGGCCTGCGGGAGCAAGTGGTAGAGGCTGGCCGCGGCGAAGATGCTTCCGTAGAGGATGCCTTGGCCCGAGCCCACCAGGGCCGCGCCGCTCCACGACAGACCCTTGGCCCGCATCAAGGCGCCGCGCACCACCAGGACCGTGCCGAGGGCGAGCCCGGCGCCCACCCGCAGGCCCGGCCCGAGCCAGCCCTTCTCGATGGCGGCCGACAGGGCGAAAATGGCGCCCAGCAGCAGCGAGAAGCCGCCCAAGCCCGCGGCGAGCCGGGTGATGATCCAGTCGAGGGTGAGGGTGGGGCGGGGCGGCGGGCCTCGGCGCCCTGGCCCTCGATCTGGGCTGGACGGTGCGCTACCGGGCGCCCGACCAGCTCCCGGCGGCGGCCCTGGCCC
>CANHON010000070.1 GCA_947462115.1 Deltaproteobacteria bacterium
CAGCAGCTCCGCCGGGACCACGCTCAGCGCGCTGTCCTGGCGGGCCTCTTCGGCCTCCTCCACCGCGAGGTGGGCCTTGAGGGCTGCCTTGAGGGTCGCGGCGCCCCGCAGCTGAGCGATCCGATCGGCCAAGGGGGCGAGGGCCTCCAGCAGGCGCGCACGGCCGGGGCCACTGGGCAGCGACTTGGGCAGCAGCGCCTGGATCGTGTTGTCATCGGCGCCCTCCTCCCACCGCGCCTTGAGCGCCTCGGCCAGCGCCGCCGGCCCGCGCTCCCCCGGCGGGCAGAGGGTCGTCCACGCCGCTTGGGCCTCCGCCAGCCAGCTCCCGGCCGCGGGGCGGGCGCTCCGGTCGAGGGCCTGCATGCGTCCCATGCCCTGATCGCGGACATGGGCGCCCAGCGCGCCGAAGATGGACATGAGGGGCTCCGACGGGGCGATGCCGCTGGCCTCGTCTTGCAGGTGCCGCAGGCGCGCGAGGATCAGGCGGGCCAGCTCCAGCTGTGCGCTCCGGTCGAGGCGAGCCCACTCCAGCCGCCCCTGCACGGCGGCGGCGAGCCGCTGGCGCTCCGCGGTGTAGGCGGCGGCGCTCCGGATGCGCATCGGGGGGCCCAGCGCGCTGAGCTCCGCTTCGGGCCAGCAGACCGGTGGGAGCGGGGCTGGGGCTGCGTGCTTCGGGCCCGTGCGAAAGTGCCGGTCGAGCTGAGAGACGTCCAGCGGGCTGGCCGGCGGGCTCGGGGGCGGCGGTGGCGCCTCTGTCTTTACGACGATCTTGTATTCTTCGGTTGGCTCGTCAGAGACGAGATCTTCGTCCTCGACCTCGGGGCGCGGATCGGCTTCGATGGGACTTACGACAAGATTGTCTGTAGTTGCGGCGGGCTGGAGGGCGAGCGGGGCGGCCCCAACAGTTTTGTTTGCCAGCTCCAGGCGGTCCAACAAGGCCACGAGGTGGGCCCCCAGCCGGCCGTGCCAGCCCGCGCGGGCCTCCACGGCCGCGGCCAGGGCCTGCTCGGCTTCGGGATCTAGCGCGTCGGTGAGGACCAGGGCGCGGCGGAGCGCTTGCACGCGGGCGTGGGCCTCGCGGGCGCCGCGCAGGGCCTCGGCGAGCAGGCCGGGGGCCGCGGCGCCGTGCAGGAGGGCGGCGGCGAGGCGATCGTCAACGGGGCTGGGCTGCTGGACGGTCATGGTGTCTCCCGTGGGGCCGCGGCCGGGGGGCCGCGCGCCGCGCTGGAGACGGGGGACGCTTCGTCTATGGACAGCCCGGGGGCCGATCTTGGATCAGCGCGCGGCGATGAGGCCGGCCGACTGGGCGAGGTCGAGCACCGCCGCGGTGGCGCGGTCGAGGTCTGGCAGGGGCAGGCCGGCGAGGTCCACGCTCAGGGCCGCGGTGCCGGGCGCGGCCTCGGCGAAGGCGCCGCTCACCACGATCAAGCCAGCGTCCGACAGGCGCTTGGCCGCCGCGCTGAGCTGTCCGCCCAGCCGGGCATCGGCGTAGCGGGGGTCGCCGTCGTCCAAGGCCACCGACAGGGCGCCGGCGTCGAACAGGCGCCGCTCCACCGCGAAGACCAGGGCGGTGCGCTGCGCGTCGTCCTCGCCGCCAAACAGGTGGATGATCCCCGCTTTGTGGCCGAGCCGCCGGGCGCGCTCCCGCGGCCGCACCTCGGTGCCGCCCACCGCCGCCTCGTCGGCGCCGAGCTCGTCGGACTCGACGATCATGGCGGCGCCCACGGTGTTGTTGCTCACCGGGTCGATGAGGATGAAGGCGCCCATCGACCGGTTCTTGCGGTAGCTGTCGGTGACCAGCGGCTTGTGACTCACGAAGCGCACGCGGGCGATGTCGTTAAGCTTGAGCTCGGCCACGTCGGCGATGGGGTTGAGCGTCTCGAGATCGACGCGCCAGTCGATGGCCTCGACGTTCACCCGGGCGTAGGTGGTGCCGTGCTTGATGAGGTAGCTGCGGGCGCGGTCCAGCGGGCTGTCGCTCATCCACACCACGTCGGCGGTGTGGTGGCGGGACAGGCGGGGCAGGTTGTCGCTCCGCACGATGACATCGCCGCGGCTGATGTCGATCTCGTCGGCGAGGCGCAAGACCACCGCGGTGGGCGGCCAGGCGCGCTGCAGCTCGCCGTCGTAGGTGTCGATGGCCCGCACGGTGCTCTGCTTGCCGGAGGGCAGCACGGTGATGGCGTCGCCCTTGGCGATGACGCCCGAGCAGACCTGGCCCGCGAAGCCGCGGTAGTCGAGGTTGGGGCGGATGACCGTCTGCACCGGCATGCGGAAGTCGGTGAGGTTCACGTCCTTGCGGATCGCCACCTGCTCCAGGAATTTCAGCACCGTGGGGCCGGTGTACCAGGGCGTGCGGGCCGGGCTCGCCTCGACGATGTTGACGCCGAGCAGGGCGCTCACGGGGATGAAGGTGACGGAGGTGAAGCCGAGCTGGTCGGTGAAGGCGCGGAAGTCCGCGGCGATCTCGTTGAACCGGGCCTCGCCATAGTCCACGAGGTCCATCTTGTTGACCGCGACCAACAGGTGCGGGATGCCGAGCAGGTCCGAGATGTAGCCGTGGCGGCGGCTCTGGGTCAAAACACCGAGCCGGGCGTCAATCAGGATGATGGCCACGTTGGCGGTGCTCGCGCCCGTCGCCATGTTGCGGGTGTACTGCACGTGGCCGGGCGTGTCGGCGATGATGAACTTGCGCGCCGGCGTGCTGAAGTAGCGGTAGGCCACGTCGATCGTGATGCCCTGCTCGCGCTCGGCCCGCAGGCCGTCGGTCAGGCGGGCGAAGTCGATGGCCCGCTCGCCGGCGTCGGTGGTGCGCGTCGCCTCGGCGAGCTGGTCGTCGTAGACGCCCTTGCTGTCGTGCAGCAGCCGGCCGATGAGGGTGGACTTGCCGTCGTCCACGCTGCCGACCGCGCAGAGGCGCAGCAGCTCCTTCTCCTCGTTCTGCTTGAGGAAGGCGTGGATGTCGCGGGCGATCAAGGCCTCTTCTTCTGCGCGGGCGAGGTCAATCTCGCTCTGCGGCTCGGTCGTCGGCTGGGTCACGGGGGCCTCGGGGCGGGCGGAGCCCGGTCCAATGGGGTGCGGCGGGTAGACGAGGGGAGAAGCTTAGAAGGTCAAGGGCTTAGAAGTAGCCCTCTTTCTTCTTCTGCTCCATCGAGCCCTCTTCGTCCTTGTCGATCAAGCGGTTCTGGCGCTCCGACATGCGGGTGAGCATCATCTCCTGGATGATCTCCGGCACATCTTTGGCGGCCGACTCGATGGCGCCCGACAGCGGGTAGCAGCCGAGCGTGCGGAAGCGAACCATCCGCTGCTCGACCCGGGCGTTGGGCAGCTTCTGCAGGATGCGCTCGTCATCGACCATGATGAGCGTGCCGTTCATGTTGATGACCGGGCGCTCCTTCCCGAAGTAGAGCGGCACCACCGGGATGTTCTCGAGGTAGACGTACTGCCAGATGTCGAGCTCGGTCCAGTTGGACAGGGGGAAGGCCCGGATGCTCTCGCCCTTCCAGATCTTGCCGTTGTAGAGGTTCCACAGCTCGGGGCGCTGGTTTTTGGGGTCCCACTGGTGAAAACGGTCCCGGAAGCTGTAGATCCGCTCTTTGGCCCGGGACTTCTCCTCTTCGCGCCGGGCGCCGCCGAAGGCCGCGTCGTAGCCGTAGTGGTTGAGCGCCTGGAGCAAGCCCTGGGTCTTCATCACGTTGGTGTGGACCTGGCTGCCGCTGTCGAAGGGGTTGACGCCCCTGGCGATGCCGTCGGGGTTGATGTGAACCTGCAGGTTCACGCCGTTCTCCTCGGCGAAGCGGGCCCGGAATTCGTACATCTCCTGGAACTTCCAGGTGGTGTCCACGTGCAAGAAGGGGAAGGGCGGCTTGCCGGGGGCGAAGGCCTTCATCGCCAGGCGGGCCAGCACCGAGCTGTCCTTGCCGATGCTGTAGAGCATCACCGGGTTGTTGAACTCAGCGGCGACCTCCCGGAAGATGTGGATCGACTCGGCTTCGAGCGCCCGCAGGTGGCTGGTGGTGGGCGCGTCGAGGACGGCGGGGTCGAGCGGGGCGGCGTCGCGCATCGGGGGCTCCCATGCGGTGGATCGGGGCAGAGCGCCGGGCGCGCGTCCGCGTCGGGCGGCGTCCGGGGCAGCGGGGCGGCCTAACCCTTGGGGCACCCGCGACCACCGCAGGGCGGGGCCAGGGCCTCGCCGCGCCTTTCCGATCCGCCGGCGGGCCGGTCGCCGCGCCCCTTCAGCCGCGGTGGTCGCTCAGCACGAGGAAGGGGAAGCCAGCGGCGGCGCAGCGGTCGGCGCGGGCCGCGAACGCGCCAAAACCCGCGGGCGGTCGTGCAAAGCCGCTGTCCTCGCCCACGCTCGCCAGCCACTCGCCGCCGCGGTTGAGGTGCCCGGCCAGGGCCTGGGCGCGCTCCACCTCGACGCCGAACAGGGCCGCGGTCGCCTGCCCCGCGGTCGCCTGCCCCTCGATCGCCGGGCCCCAGCCCATGCCGAGGCCAATGTGGGCTGCATCACGCTCTTTTCGCCACGATTGCCCCAGGGCGAGCAGCGCGCCGGCCAGCGGAAAAGCCGCCTCGGCCGACGCCCCCGCGGGGCCCTGGAGCAGCAAGGCGGTGGGGCTCCGGCCGCATACCCGGGCGCCGAGCTGGGTGGCGAGCGCGCTGAGGGCGTTGATCAGCGCATTGTTCTCATCAAAGCAGACCTGAAGGCCGCGGTGGGCTGCGCGGTGCGGCAGGCCGTGGAGCTGCACCGCCACGGCGAGCTGGGGGCCGGGCGGCGGGCTCAGCTCGCGACGCACAAGCGCAGCTCAATGTCGCGGAGCAGCTGGCTGGCGGGGCCGGTGCGGTGGGCGCAGATGCAGCGCTTGTAGGCCTTCCAGAGCTCGCCGAGCATGTTGTCCTCGACGAGCTTGTGCTCGTCTTGGCGGGTGTCCACCGAGGGCAGGCTGGGGCTGCCCATCGTCCGGCGCCGGTGGAGCTGCTTGACGCTGCGGAGAAAAGCGCCGGTGGCGTCCTCTTCGCCGCGGGACCGCAGCTCCAAAAAGGTGGACCACAGCACGCTCTCGGGCAGGTGGGGTCCGGCTTCGCCCTCGGGCTGACCGCGCAGCAGGCGGCGCAGGGCCCGGCTGGGCTCGGCGCTGAGGTCGCCGAGGCGCTCGGCGATGGCCGCCGCGGGGGAGCCGTCGGCGGGGACGGGGGCGTTCACTTCCGGCTGGGCGAGGGCGGCGTTCAAGGGGGCTCCTTGGGCGGGGTGGCCCTGGGCTCGCGTTTCGGGGGCACGCGGAGCGGCGGTCGGCGTCGGTGGTGTGGACGATTCCGTCCCGTTGATCGAACGATCGTGAGGATACCACAGGGGGCCTGTCCGCTCTGACCGCCAGATGTGAGGGGCGTGTCTGAAGCGTGACGGGCGGGCGACGGCCCTCTGGATGGCGCTGCTGCGCGCGACATCAACGTGGTCGGCGTTGATCCGGGGGAGGCTCCCGCCGTCGATCGCGGGCGCTCCGGCTGAAGGTCTGCCGTGGCCGGCCGATGCAGCCCGCGCAGGGCGGCGCCGCTCCCGCTTGGGGTGCGCGCGGATAGACCGCAGAGGGGTTGGGGCATGGACGATCCGAAGTGGGCGCAAGGCGCCCAGGAAGACATGATCGGCATGGATCGGCTCGCCCGATCCTTGCTGCGCTTGGTGGCGCGGATGCCGCCGGCCAGCCTGATCGCGCTCCACGGCGCGCCGGGCAGCGGCAAAGACGAGCTGCTGCGGCGCATCGCCTGGATCGTGTCGCTGGGCCGCAGCCGCAGCCCCGACGCCATCGCCGGCCTGCTGCCCAACGTGGTGTGGTTCGACGCCTGGCGGTGGTCCAAGCAGGGCAACATCGGCGCCGGCCTCGTGGCCGCCACC
Organism: Deltaproteobacteria bacterium; assembly: GCA_947462115.1. Taxonomy (GTDB): domain Bacteria; phylum Myxococcota_A; class UBA796; order UBA796; family UBA2385; genus JAEUKK01. The sequence goes on from CANHON010000070.1 coordinate 5,891, forward strand.
CTCGCCGCCGCCGAGAACCCGGCCCAGCACCGGGAGCAGGGCCGCAAGCTGTTGGAGCTGTTGAGCCGCCTGCGCTTGGACGGCGGGGCGGCCGAGGGCGGCAGCCTGGCCTTCTCCGGGGGCGCCGATCCGGTGATCGAGCTCGGCCGCGGCTACCGGGCGCTCATCGAGGCGCTGCGGGGCGGGCGACCGGGTCGGGTGGTCGCCTTGGTGGACGGCCTCGACCAGCTCAGCCCGGCGCTGCGCTGGCAGGTCTTCGACAGCGTGCGGCTGCTGCTGGGCGAAGGTGCGGATCTGACCGTGCTGCTCAGCGTCGGGCGCGAGTCCTCCCTCGACGCCGTGACCTTCAACCAGGGCGAGCAGCCGGCGGCCTCGGCCTCCCGCGCCTTTGACGATCTGGTCGATCTCACCATCACGGTGCCCAACCTCGACGCGCGCCGGATCGGCTCCTTGCTGCGCGAGTACGTCGGCCCGGCCGAGGCCACCCTGCGCCGGGCCTTCGGCAGCGAGGCGGCGCTGGGCCTCACCGCGGCGGCGGCGCACCGGCCGCTCGGCAGCCCTCGCTTCTTGCGGCGCCTCGCGCTGCGGGCGGTGATGCTCGCCGAGTACGCCGTGGAGGTGCGCAGCAACCGCAACCTCACCGAGGCCCAGTGGGCCTGGCTCATCATCTCCGAGCGCTGGCCGGAGTTCCGGCGGTTCATGATCCGCGGCGGCCGGCAGCGCTGGGTGGAGCTTTCCACCGCCATGCACCAGCTCACCGACGAGCCGCGGCCGAGCTCGGTGCGCGGCGGGCCGGTGGCCGTGAGCCTGCGCGCCGGCATCTCGGGCTGGCTGGAGGAGGACCTGATCCTCGCCGGCTACCTGCAGCTCCACAGCGAAGGTTTCGAACAAGACAGCGAGGGTATCTTCTGGCTGGAGAACCTCATGCTCGCGGCGGGCCTGTGAGCGGCGGGGTCGGCGGCTGAGCCCGGCGGCGCCAGAGGGGCCCCCGGCGGGGCTCGCGGGCGCGCTGGCCCGGGCGACGCTGCGGCTCGGCCGGGGCCTGCTGCGGCGCCTGCCGGTCCAGCAGCGGGCCGCCGTCGAAGATCGGTTCTTCTACGCTGTTTTCCACAGCACCCGGGTGACCAACGACGCCTACGGCTGGCGGCCGCCGGCCCCCGCTGCCGCCGCTCCTCCCGCCCCGTCTTCCGATTCTTTTTCGGAAGACACCGACCCTCCGGCCGGGTCGGGCGACGAGGGAGACGAGGGAGACGAGGGCGACGGTCCTCCCCGGTCCGCCCCTCGGGGCCCAGGGGCGGATTAGTCGCGGGGCGGATTAGGCGCGGGGCGGAGGACCCATGCCCCACAACACCGACCCGCTGCCCTTCGGCGATCGCCTCGCCGCCGCCGTCGACGCCATCGGCGCCCCCATCGCGGTGGGCATCGACCCGCACCTGCCCCAGCTCCCGGCCCCGCTGCGGGCGCGTTTTGAGGGCCTGCGCGGGCAGGAGCACCGGATCGCCGCCGCCGACGCGGTCTCGGACTGGGGACAGGCGGTGGTGCGGGCGGTCGTGGGCCGCTGCGCCGCGGTCAAGGTGCAGTCGGCCTTCTTTGAGCAGCTCGGCTGGCCCGGGCTCCGCGCGCTGGAGGCGGTGGTCGCCGAGGCCAAGTCCTTGGGATTGCTGGTGATCCTCGACGCGAAGCGCGGCGACATCGACACCACCGCCGCGGCCTACGCCACCGCCGCCCTCGACCCCGCCGGGCCGGTGGGGGCCGACGCCGTCACCGTCTCGCCGTGGATGGGGCTCGACACCCTCGCGCCCTTCACCGAGCGCTGCGCGGCCCACGGCGCTGGCCTGTTCGTGCTGGCCCGCACCTCCAACCCCGGCAGCGCCTTCTTTCAGGCCGAGGGCGGGGCGGCGGCGCGCTTGGCGGCGGCCATCGAGGGGCTGGCGGTCGGCCCGCTGCAGGGCGCGCGGCTCCACAGCCTGGGCCTCGTCGTCGGCGCCCAGATCCCCGTCGCGGAGGTGCGCGCGCTGCGGGAGGCGGCCCCCGGCGCCTGGTTCTTGGTGCCCGGCGTGGGCGCGCAGGGCGGGAGCTTCGCCTCGTCCCAGGTCGGCGCCCGCCCCGACGGGAGCGGCTGCTTGGCGGCCGTCTCTCGGGCGGTGCTGTTCCCGGCCAAGGGGGCCGGCGACGACGGGGAGGCCTATGGGGCGGCGACCGCGGCCCGGGCCGAGGCCCTGCTGCAGGCCGCCCGCGCCGAGCTGCGCGGGTCGAGGGCGCTCTAAAATAGCGTCATGGAGGCCGTGCTCGGCGGTGCCTACCCCGTAGGTGCCGGAAGCGGACGCGCTTTGTCCGCGACCTCCTGCGCGGCCCAGGCTACCTTTGGCCGCTTGGAGGTCCCATCCAACCGCCCGACACCCACGCGCCCCCGGAGGCTGTTGCCGCGGCCGGCGACCCCAACGCCCGGCTGCCCGAGGCGGCCCGGCTGACCGCCCTTCAGGTCGGCCTCGGCCCGGCTTGGGAGGTCGGCGCCGACGGCCTCGTGCGCCGAGAGTCCCGGATCAGCCTGCCCTGGGACGCCCTGCCCTCGCCGCTGGTGCTCATCGATCTGGAGACCACCGGGGTCAACCCCCGCGCCGACCGGATCATCGAGGTGGCGGCCATCCGCTACGAGCCCGGCAAGCCCACGGTGCTGCTCGACACCCTGGTGCGCAACGAGGAGCTCCGCGTCGGGCCCACCCACGTGCACGGCGTCGTGCCCTCCATGCTCGTGGGCGCGCCCACCTTTGTGGAGCTGCTGCCGGCCCTGCGCGCGGTCTGCGAAGGCGCCACGATGGTCGCCCACAACGCCAGCTTCGAGCACGGCTTTCTGTCGGCCGAGCTGGAGCGCGCCGGGGGCGCCTGGGGCTTGCCGCGGCTGTGCACGGTCCGGCTCTCCCACCGCCTCCACGTGGATCGGCCCAAGCGCGGCGGGCACCGGCTCGGTGATCTGGCCCATCACTACGAGATCCCCGTCGTCGCTGCCCACCGGGCGCTCGGCGACGTGGTGATGATGGCCCACCTGTTGATCCGCATGCTGGCGCGCTTCAGCCTGCCGGAGCAGCTGCCCCATGTGGTGCGGGGCGAGCTGCGGCCGCCCGGTCGGCTGCCGCTGTGGCCGGTGGAGGCCGGTGGCCCCGTCGCGGTGCAGCGCCGCGGGCCCCTCAGCTAAAGGGCGTCCAGCACGTTGATCGGGAGGGGTTCAGGGGTAGAGCTCGTCCACCAGCTCGCCGATCAAGGCCTGGCCCTGCTCCGGCGAGGCGAGGCGCACGTCGAAGGCCATGGCGTCCTCCGGGCGCAGGCGGGTGGCGCGGCCGTCCTCGGACTCGGGCCAGCGCGGGTCGGGGATCACGATCAGCACGTCACCGGGCCAGTCGGAGACCGGCCGCACCAAGCCAAGGTAGGTCTTGCCCTCGCGCTCGACCGCCAGCAGGTGGTGCCTTTTGAGCATCTGGAGGCTCAAAAAGACCTGCTGTCCGAATTCTCGCTTGAAGATCTTGAGCTGGGCCATCGGGTGCTCCTCAACGACGGGCCCCGCCATTCCACGCGCGGGGTTGGGTCCATACAATCGGGCGGGCTGCTGTGCCGCGATCTGGGTCGGACCGCCGCGCCCGATCTGGAGGCGAAGGCTGCGCGCCAGGGCCACCGCGCTCGGCCCGGCGCGTGGCGAGCGGAGGGCGTCCGGGTGACGGGCGCAGGCAGCGACCTGGGGCCGATCTTCGGCGGATCGGTCGGGCTTTGCAAAAAAGGTGTACAAAAGCCGCCCGCTGCGGGTGTAGAGTCTCCTCAGGATGTTTTCGGCCTTTGTCCGGCGCTTCCTCGTCCACTCCCCATCTGGGTCGGCCAGGACCGGCCCCTTGGAGGCATCCATGAACGCCCGCCTCGCGCCCCGCCTTGTCACCCGCCTCGCGCCCCTGCTCGCCCCGGCGCTCCTCCCCCTGCTGATCGGGGGCTGCTCTACCGCCGGCTCCTTCCAGGGCAAGCTGGTGGACGGCATGTCCGGCACCCCACGCGCCGACATCGTCGTGCTCGGCCGCGCCAAGGACAACGCCGACCTCGCCTGCCAGATCGTCGAGGGCAAGACCGACGCCGCCGGCGTTTTCACCTTCGCCAAGACCTGTAAGGGCGCCACCTACACCCTGGAGGTCAAGGACAAGACCATGCTGCTGGTCGATGCGCCCACGGTCGATGGCACGCTGACCTCCACCGCCCCGGTCGAGATCAAGGCCTGGCGCGGCCCGTCCAGCGACGGCCTCAGCACCCTGCGCGACGACAAGCTCGGCTCGATCGCCTCTCGCACGCTGCTCCGCCGCGACGAGAAGGTCAAGGGCACCGAGACCGTGGCCCTTTTCCCCAAGGAGAAGTTCAAGACCTCGACCGCGGTGACCGACGGCGGCTACCTCGTGGTGGCCGGCAAGGACCTCAACGGCAAGCTGCAGATGGTGCCGGTGGTGCCTTCGCCGGGCGTCGTGACCTTCGAGAGCGGCAACACCCTGGAGAACCACGCCTTCATCGGCCTCAAGTTCGCGGCCGACGGCCTGAGCGCTGAGCCCGTCACCGCCACCCTCGATGAGAGCCTCGTGAAGACCGTGAAGCACGGTGATCGCGTGCTTCGCTACATCCCCGCCGCCGCCCTGCCGGCCGGCCAGTACGCGCTGTTTGGCGAGGGCGACAAGGAGGCCTTCATCGTCCAGCTCGGCGCCCCCGCGGCTGAGCCCACCGCCGCCGCCACCCCGCCCGCGACCCCCTGATCCCTAGACCGCTGGCCCGCCAAGGGTGCTTGGTCAAAACAACGCCCCCATCGGTCATCCGGTGGGGGCGTTCGTCTTGGGCGGCGAACCGCGGCGCTCAGCCGTTGGGGAAGGTGCCGAAGTCCCGGCGCTGGATCCACTCGGGGAAGCCCTCGCCCATGCCGAAGCCGGCCCAGTTGCGGCTGATGCGGGCGACGAAGATGCGGTCACCCTTGCCGTTCTCGACGTGCTGCTTGAGCAGGTCGCGGATCTGCTTGGCGTTGTTGTTGGTCTCCAAGAACCAGACGCCGTTGAGGCGGTTGGACCAGTTGCCCAAGCCTTTGATCTCGGTCTCGAGCTTCTCTTTGACCACGACGTCGTTGGAGCGGAGGTCGAGGGTGACGAGGAACATCATGGGGAGCTCCGGGTGCCGGATCGACCCGGCGGGTTGCGTCGTCTGTCGCGCCCGGGGGTCCCCCCCATCGCGCGCTTCACGGGCTGCTAACCGGGGCCGCGCCGAGGGGCCCGGTCCACCGGCGGCGGCGCGGACGCGGGGTTAGTCGGCGGCTCCCTCCCTCGACGGTGCCCCCATGTCTGAAGCCCCTGCTGCTCCTTCGCCTCGGCGCAACGTGCTCATCACAGGGGCCTCCCGCGGCATCGGGCGGGCCATCGCCCTCAAGCTGGCCGCGCCCAACACCACCATCCTCGTCAATTACCTGCAGAACGCTGATCACGCCGAGCGCACCGCCGATGAGCTGCGGGCCCGCGGCGCCGAGGCCGTGGTGATGCAGGCGAACGTGCGCTCCGAGGCCGATCTGCGGGCCTTGGCCGGCGCGCTGCCCGGCGGGGTGGACGTGCTGGTGCACAACGCCGCGGTGGGCGCGCTCAAACCCTACGACAAGCTCCGCACCTCCCACTGGGACCTCACCCTCGAGAGCAGCCTGCGGCCCTTCTGGCTGCTCACCAAGCTCTGCGCCTTGCGGCCGGGCGCCAGCGTCATCGGCATCTCGTCGATGGGATCGCAGCGCTTCATCCCCGGCTATGCGGCGATGGGCGCGGCCAAGGCCGGCATCGAGGCGCTCACCCGGCAGCTCGCGGTGGAGCTCGCCCCCCAAAAGGTGCGGGTGAACACCGTCTGCGGCGGCCTCATCGAGACGGACACCCTGCAATACTTCGCCGAGGGGGAGCGCATGCTCGCCTTCGCCCGGGAGTTCACCCCGCTCGGCCGGGTGGGCCTGCCCGAGGACGTGGCGGGCGTGGTCAGCCTGCTGCTGAGCCCCGACGCCGGCTGGATCACCGGTCAGGTCATCACCGTAGACGGCGGCCTGTCCTTGCTCTGAGCCGCGGCGCCGCGCGCCACCCCCGAGGTGAACATGTGGAAGCCCGACATCGACAGCGCCAAGGCAGCAAAAGAGCGCGTAGAGGACGTTTTTGAGCGAGGGGTCGACGAGGCCGGCCAGCTCTACGACCGCCTGCGCGTGCCCCTGGACCCGACGGAGCTGGAGGCCACCCTGCGCGGCCTGCCCGAGCGCCTGCGCCGCCTCGTGGACGACGGGCGCTACAGCAAGGTGCGCGTGAAGTTCCGGGGCAAGCAGCTGCTCCCGGACCTCCCGCTGGGCGGCGTGCTGGCCGGCGAGCTGCTGGCGGGCCTCGCGCTGCCCATCGGCGCGCTGCTCGTGAACATCGGCGCTGGCGCCTTCCTCGACATCGAGCTGCTGCATGAGGCCGACGGCATGGTGGCGGCCGGCCAGGCCAAGCTGGCCGAGGGCGAGGTGGAGGAGGCCGAGGCCCTGTACCGCGGCGCGCTGAAGCTGCGCCCGGACGACGCCAACGCGCTGTTTCACCTCGGGGTGCTGCTGCGGGTCAGCGGCCGGCGGGACGAGGCGGCGGCGCTCTTTGAGCGGGTGGTCGCGGGCGGGGGCCCGAACGCCGCGCGGGCGGCCGAGGCCCTCGACAAGCTGCGGCGCGCGCCGGGGGCCGCGCAGGGGTAGCATCCGGCGCCAGCCCCGGAGCCCCGATGCCCACCGCCGACCGCCCCCACCGCGATCACCACGCCCTCGTCTGCGGCGCCAGCGCCGGCATCGGCCGGGCCGTCGCCTTCGCCCTGGCTTCCCGCGGGGCGCGCCTGTCGATCCTCGCCCGCCGGGCCGAGCCCCTCGGCGCCCTCGTGCCCGAGCTGCAGTGGGCGGGCGCGCGGGAGGTCTTCGCCATCGCCGCCGATCTCGCCGACGAGCAGGGTGTGATTGACGCGGCAGAGGCTGTTTTGGCCCAGGGCGGCCCGGTGCACATCCTCATCAACAACTCCGGCGGCCCCGCGGGCGGCCCGCTGCTGTCGGTGAGCTCCGCGGCCTTCATGGCGGTGTTTCGGCAGCACGTGATCTCCGCCCAGCTCCTCAGCCAGCGGTTCGTGCCGGGCATGGCGGCCGCGGGCTTCGGGCGCATCGTCAACATCGTCAGCACCAGCGTCTACGAGCCGATCCCCGGCCTCGGCCTCAGCAACACCGTGCGGGCGGCCATGGGCGGCTGGTCCAAGTCCCTGTCGCGCGAGCTGCCGCCGGGGGTCACGATCAACAACGTGCTGCCCGGCTTCACCGACACCGAGCGCCTCGTGGGCCTCGCCGCCGCCCGGGCCGCCGCCCAGGGGATCGGCGTGGAGGAGGTGCGCCGGGGCTGGCTGGCCGAGGTGCCCGAGGGGCGGCTGATCGAGCCGGAGGAGACCGCGGAGACGGTCGCGTTCTTGTGCAGCGCGGCGGCGGGCGCCATCCGGGGGGTCAGCCTCGCGGTCGATGGCGGCCGCAGCCGCGGGATTTGAGCCGGAGGATCTCATGCAGTACGACGTCTTTTTCTCGATCTCCCAGACCCCGGTTCGGGGGCACACCCCGTCTGAGGCCGAGATGCTCCGCGCCTTCATCGAGGAGGTGCAGGCCGCCGACGCGCTGGGCTACGGCACGGCCTGGGTGGCCGAGGCCCACCTGAGCACCGAGGTGCAGAAGCGCCACGCGCAGCCGGTGGTGCCGCACTGGCAGGGTGAGATCGGCCTCAACACCGATATTTTGCAGCTGGCGCACCACGTCTTCGCCCGCACGCAGCGCATCGAGGTGGGCTCGGCCGTCAGCAACCTTCTGGTGAACGGCGGGCCCGTGGCCCACGCCGAGCGCCTCGCGGCCTTCGCGAGCCTCCACGGACTCGATCCGGCGGAGCAGCGGCGCCTGCGCTTCGGCGTCTCGGCCGGGCGCTTCGACTTCATGAACCGCGCCCACGGCGTCGTTCCCCGCGATGCGCTGGAGGCGGCGGCCTGGCCGGCCCTCAAGGGCCAGATCTTCGCCGAGGCCTGCGAGCTGTTCTTGCGCCTGCTGTCGGGCGAGGCCCTCAGCGGGGCCGACGCCGCGCCCACCACCCTGCGGCGCGAGAGCTTCCGATCCGACGCCGAATGGGCCGCCGTGGAGGCCCTGGGGCGGCGGGCCGGCCGGCTGTCGGGCGGCGCGGTGCACTTCGCGCCCCGCTACGACTTTGACGTGCTGCGCATCGTCCCCAACGACTGGCGCCGCGAGCTGGTGGAGCTCTACGTGGGCTCGCACGACCCGGCCCTGCAGGTGCGGGTCAACCAGCACCTCCCGGTCAAGGTGTTCAACCTGAGCATCACGGCGCCGGCGGTCATCGACGCCACCCACGCCCGCATGGCCGGCGCTTTTCACCCCAACGGCGGCCCGTGGGCCCGGGCGCACATGCCGCGCACCGTCATGGTGTTCCTCAACGAGCAGGACGGGCTACTCCCGGCCTCGCGGGTGGCCGCGGCCCACGCTGAGGCCGAGGCGGCCCTGTCGGCCTACTGGTCGGCCCTGGAGGGCACGCTGGACCCCAACAAGGTGGCGGCCGCCACCGACAACGCCGTGGTGGGCGACGCAGAGGCCGTGGCCCAGCAGCTCGCGGCGCGCTTCCACCCCGATGACCGCTTGATGCTGTGGTTCGACTTCTTCAACCACGACCGCGCGCGGGTCATCGAGGACATGCAGCGCTTCACCGAGCGGGTGATCCCCCGGGTGGCGGCGCTGCAGGCCACCGGCGCTCAGCTGTAGGTGGCGCGGAACTCGGCGCAGTGGTGGAGCAGCTGCCCGCCCAGCGCCGTGGCCTCCGCCGCCGGCACCTCGTCCTCGCGGCAAGCGGCCTCCAGCGCGCGCGACACCTGCTCGATGCGGCGGGCGCCGATGGTGGCGGCGCTGCCCTTGATGCCGTGGGCGGCGCGGCCGAGGGCCACCCAGTCGGTCGCGGCGACGCTGGCCTGAACCGCGCCCTCGTGCCGGGATAGGTCGTTGATAAACAACGTGAGCAGCCGCTGAAACAGGCCGTTCTTGCCGGTCGCTTGCTCCACCTCGGTGAGGTAGGCCGTGGCCTCGCGGTCCAGCACGGGCAGGTGGCCGACTGAGCTGGGCGGCGCGCCCTCGGCGGCGATCGCTTGACCGAGGCCGTGAATGGCGGGTTCGTCGAAGGCAGGTCGCGGCGGCGTGGTCATGGGGCCTCGTGGGTGGTCCGGCTCGGGTGGGGTGCCTAACGTGGCGCAGCGCCGGATCGTGCGGTGGTGGGGCGCCCGCGCGGCCTCCGCTGGAGGCTCTCCCGCGGCGGCGAGGGCCCACACCTCGATCAAGGGGGGATCTGCCGGGCCGGTCGCCGGCGCGGCGGGGTCGTGGAGCTTGGCGCCGCGCAAGCGCAGCCGCCAACCGAGCTCTTCGACCGCCTCGGGGCCCGCGCCGCCGTCCCGCAGCCGCAGCGCCCGACCGGCGAAGGGCCCCGGGGACCCGCCCACGCCCAGCGCCTC
>CANHON010000071.1 GCA_947462115.1 Deltaproteobacteria bacterium
AGATGACCTGCTCGGCGCTAAAGTCGCCCTGCGGGGTGCTCAGCGACCACCGGCCGCCGGTCGCGCGCAGCGAGGTGGCGGGCGCCCCGAGCACGAGCCGGTCGCCCAGCGTCGCGGCGATGGCCTCGCTCAGGCCGCCGGCGCCGGTGGCGGTGGTGTGGAGCTTTCCGGCGGGCGCGCCGCCCCGTCGCAGGCGCAGCATGGCCAGCAGCAGGCTGCGGTGGTCGCGCTCCAGCTCGAACATGCGGGGAAAGGCCCCCCGGAGGCTCAACAGGTCGGGATCGGCCGCGAAGATGCCGGCGACCATCGGGCCGACCAGACGATCGACGGCGCCTGCGCCCAGGCGGCGGCGCACAAAGGCCCCCACCGACTCGTCCTCGTCCCCTTGGCCGGCGGCCCGGCCGCTGACGCCGCGGGGCGCGAACAGATCGCCGAGCAGGCGGAGCTTTTCGCCGAAGCTGAGGAGGCGGCTGCGGAGGAGGGCGGGCGGCGACAGCGGCGCGGGGTGCAGGGCGCCGCGGGCGAAGATCCAGCGGGTCCCGTACTGATCGCTCGGGCCGACCGGCGCGGCCTCGGGGCCGAGCAGCGCGAGCAGGCGCCCGACCGCGGGCTCGTTGTCGAGCCACCCGTTGGCGGCGTGGTCGATGAGGCGGCCGTCCTCGGCGGTGGTCTGGAGGTTTCCGCCCGGGCGCGCGCCGGCCTCCAGCACCCGCACGTCCGCGCCCCCGGCCCGCAAGAAGGCGGCGGTGGAGAGGCCCGAGATGCCCCCGCCGACGATGATCACGTCGCTCATCGGTCCTCCGGGAGCAGGCGGGCGCCTTGGGCGGCGAGCTCGGCGCGGATCGCGTCTTGGTATCGGTCTTCGGGCCGGGGCCAGCCGGCCTCGCGCTCAGCCCGGTGGATGAGGCCGATGAGCGCTCGGCTGAAGCCCGCGGACGAAGCCGGGGACTCCGCCATCACGAGCCGCAGGCCGGCAGCCGCGGCCGCCGCGCGCAGGGGGCCTTGTCGGGCCCAGGCGCCTTCGAGATCGTCGGTGGCGGCGCCGATGGGGACGACGATGACCCGCTGGACGCCCCGATGGGCCAGCGCCTCGAGCGCCGCTTCGATCGGGGGGCCGTGGCTGCGGAAGGGGCGGGCCAAGAAGCCCACCGGCGCAAAGGCGAGCCGCCATGGCAGGGTGGGGCCGAGGGCGGCGGCGAGGGCGGCGGCGGTGGCCTGGGCCTGCTTGGGGTAGGGGTCCCCAGCCGCGGCTTGGGCTTCGGGCAGGCCGCGGGCCAAGATCAGCAGGCCCGCCCGCCCCTCGGTCGGGTCCAGCAGGGCCCGCCGCGCGGCCGCGGCCAGGGCCTCGACGTAGGGTGCGTGGGTGGCCCAGCTCTCGATCTGCGCCACCTTGGCTTTCTTGGCCTGAAGGGAGGCCTTTGCCTCGTAGAGCGCGGCGCGCACCGCCCCGCCGTGCAGCTGGGGGTGCATGGGCAACAGCAGCACCTGGTCGTTGGGCGCGACGCCCGCCGCCGCGCGGGCTAGGTCGGCCCCGTGATGACGAAAAACAGCTGTGGCACGGTATCGTGAGCCAAGGAGCCGCTCCAGCTCCCGCGCGGTGTGCTCCACCCCCTGGAGCTGCGGCGCGCCCCCGCTGAGCTGGCGGTGCACCGGCGTATAGGCGGGGGCCCGCGCCCGGAGCAGCATCCAGACGATGATCCAGGTGAGCATCCGCATCGGCACGGGCATCATGCTGGGGTCGCGGAGGACCGCCGACAGCCATGGCCGGAGGTCCTCCTCTCGCTCGGGGCCGCCGAGGGCGAGGAGCCAGATGTGGGTGCGGGCCATTCGGTCGCCTATCCTGCGGTTTGGGCGGGTCTAATCAAGGGGATGGCGCCGACGAGGGCTCAGACGGTGCTGCTGAACCGGGGGCCCGAGGGCGCGGCGCCCCGCAGGCTCGGGTCGAAGCACATGGCCACGTTGCGGACGAGCAGCCGGGCGCGCGGCGGGACCCGGAGGCCGGTAGCGTCGAGCTCGACGAGGCCCTCGGCCGCCAAGGCCTCGAGCGCCGGCCGGGCGTCGCTGAAGTAGGACCAAAGATCAACCTGATGGCGCTCGACGAGGGCTGCGGCGCTGATCTCGAAGTTGCACATCACCGCGTAGATGACCTCGCGGTGCAGCAGGTCGTCGGGGGTGAGCATCACGCCCTTCTCGACCACCGGCCCGTCGGCCTCCACCGCCTTCCACCAGTGGCTGAGCTTGGACTTCTGCTGGACGTAGCGGTCGCCGAGCTCGCTGATGCTGCTCATGCCGAGGCCGATGAGCTGCTGATCCCGGTGGGTGGTGTAGCCCATGAAGTTGCGGTGGAGGGCGCCCGCCCGCTGCGCTACGGCGAGATCATCGTCAGGCAGGGCGAAGTGGTCCATGCCAACGGCTTGGTAGCCGGCGTCTAGCAGGGCGGCGTGCGCGGCGAGGAACAGCTCCGCGCGCTCCAGCGGGCCCGGCAGGGCCGCGGCCTCGATGCGCTTCATGTGGGGCTTGAGCCAGGGCAGGTGGGCGTAGCCGAAGATGGCCAGGCGGTCGGGCCGCAAGCGCAAGGTCTCGTCGAGGGTCTCGCGCCACCGCGGGGCGGTCTGGTGGGGCAGGCCGTACATCAGGTCGATGTTGAGGCTGCCCATGCCGAGCGACCGCGCGCGCTGCAGCAGCGCGCCGACCCGCTCCCGCTGCTGGGGGCGGTCGACCGCGCGCAGCACCGTGTCGTCGAAGCTCTGCACCCCGAAGCTCATGCGGGTGACGCCGAGGGCGGCCAGCGCCTCGAGGTGGGCGTCGCTGGTGACCTCGGGATCCGCCTCGACGCTGACCTCACAGCCGGGGCTGCGCCGAAAGCGCCGGTCGAGCATCGAGAACAGCGCGCGGAGCTCGTCCGGGCTGAGCCAAGTCGGCGTGCCCCCGCCGAGGTGGATGCGCTGCACGTCGATCTGATCGGCGGGCAAGGGGAGGCTTCGGAGCTGGCGCTCCAGGGCCGCGAGGTAGCGCTGGCCGGGCTCGCGTCGCCCCGCCACGACCATGTTGCAGCCGCAGAAGCTGCACTGCTCGCGGCAGAAGGGCACGTGCACGTAGACCGCAGCAGGGCCGGAGAGCCGCGCCAGCCCCTCGTGGAAGCCCGCCTCGGGGAAGTCGGTCCGCCACAGGGGCGCGGTGGGGTAGCTCGTGTACCGGGGGCCCTGCCGGGTGTGCCGGAGCAGGGTCTCGGCGTCGAGCGGCCCGCTCAAGCCCACGACCAGCTCCGCACCGCGTCGATCGCCGCCTGAACCCCGGCGATCGGGCTCGTCGGCACGAGGCCGTGGCCGAGGTTGAAGACGTGGCCCCGCGGGCCGGCGGCGGCGATGATGGCCCGGACCTTCTCGGCGATGAGCGCGGGCGGTGCCTGGAGGGCCTGGGGGTCGAGGTTGCCCTGAACGGGCACATCGGGGCCCAAAATGGCGCGGGCGTGGGCCATGTCCGCCCGCCAGTCCAGCCCGTAGGCGTCGGCGCCCACCTCGCGCATCCACGGCAAGAAGGGGGAGGCGTCGCGGGTGAAGTAGAGGGTCGGCGCGCCTTTGACCCGGCTGAGCGCCCGCTGGGCGGCGGGCAGGGCGAAGCGCCGGTAGTCGTCGGGGGCCAGGGCGCCGGCCCAGGTGTCGAACAGCTGAACGGCGGCGGCGCCGGCGTCGATCTGGGCCTGGAGGTGGTCACCCACCATGTCGGCGAGGCGGTTGAGCAGCGTGGTGAAGGCCTCGGGGTCGGTGAACATCATCGACTTGGTCGCGGTCCACTCTTTGCTGCCCTCGCCTTCGACGAGGTAGCAAGCCAAGGTGAAGGGCGCGCCTGCGAAGCCGAGGATCGGCACACCGGCGCGGGCGTTGGTGAGCTGAATGGCGCGCAGGGGGGCCGGCAGGTCCCGCCAGGGGTCGATGGAGCGCAGGGCGTCGATGGCCGACCGGCTCCGCACCGGCTCGCTGAACTGCGGCCCGTGGCCCTTGCCGAAGGTGAGGGGGCAGCCCATGGCCTCGAGCGGCAGCAGGATGTCGCTGAAGATGATGCCGGCGTCGAAGGCGAAGCGGCGCAGGGGCTGCAGCGTGACCTCGCAGCACAGATCCGCGTCGTGGCAGAGCTCGAGGAAGCTCAGCTTGGAGCGGACCGCCATGTACTCGGGGAGGTAGCGCCCCGCCTGCCGCATCATCCAGACGGGCGGCCGGGGGACGGGCTCGCTGCGCAGGGCGCGGAGCAGCAACGGGGTCTCGCCGGCGGGGGTGGCGGCCAGGGCCTCGACGGTGCTCGACATGCGACGACTCTCGGTGCGAAGGGGGTCCGGGGACGGGCCCGGTGGACCGCTGCGCGGCCCGGGCAGGGGTTATCCCGAACGCGGCGCGGCCGGCCCGGGCGGGGCGCGCTGGGGGGCGCGTTGCGGGCCAAACAGATGATGACATGGGCCTGGCCCACGTTGATCTCGGCGGTCTGTCCCGCCCTGGCTCGGGCGCTGCCGGAGGTGTCGGTGCTGGGTCAGGCCGCCGCCGCGCTGCTCTGGTCGGCGGCGCCCGTCCTGGCGCTGGTGCAGGGCGCGTGGGCGCTGGGCTGCGCGCTGTGGTGGCGGCGGGCCTGGCCGCTGCTGGGCCTGCTCGTGCTGCCGCTGGCCGGCCTGCCGCTGGGCGGGTGGGGGCCGTCGCCCGGTCCTTCGGGTGGGCCTTCGGCTGGGCCTTCGGCCGGTCGGCTGCGGGTGGCGGTGCTCAACGTCAACGCGTTCAGCGAGGCGCCCGCGGGCCCCCTGGCCGAGGCCATCGACGCCCTGCAGCTCGATGTTCTGGTCATGGTCGAGCACCGGGTGCGCGAGGTGTCCGGCCTCGGCCTCGCCGCCCACAACTTCGACGCGCCGCTGCCCCGGCCCAGCTACGGCTCCGGGGTCTGGTGCCGGGGCGGCTGCGCGGCCTGGGTCAGCCCCCTCGTCGGCTCCGCCGACCAGCGCATGCCGCTCGCGGTGGTGCGGCTGCCCGGCGCGTGTCTGCTCGGCTTGCACACCCCGCCGCCCGCGCCCAAGGACGCCTCGGGCATCGGACCGCACACCCGATGGATCGCGAGCTTCATCCAAGAGGGACGGCTGAAGCGGAGCCTCGGGCCCTGCCGGGCGGGCGACGGGGTGGTGGCCGCCGGCGACCTCAACCACGTGCCGGGCTCTGCGCCGCACCGACGCCTGCGGGCGGCGGGCCTGCGCGACGCCTTGGCGGGACGGGGGCTGTTCGCGGCGAGCTGGCCGAGCGGCTCGGGCTTCCCCAACCTGCCGGTGCTGCGCCTCGATCATGTGCTGGTGGGCGCTGCGGACGTGGACGCGCCCCGGCGGGTGCAGATCCCCGGGAGCGACCACCACGGCTTCGTGTTCACCCTCGGCGCCGCGCCCTAAGCTCAGCGCGCGGCGTTCACGAGGTGATCGAGCAGCGCCACCAAGATCTCGGCTTGGTAGGCAGCGTCGTAGTCGGCCCGGTGCTTTTGGCTTTTGTCTTCGGGGCGGATGGGCAGGCGCTGGGCCAGCACCTCTTTGCTGCTGTCGAGCCAGTGCACCGCGAGGGCCCCGGTGGCCATCGACTTGGTGCACAGCGCCTTGTAGCCGAAGGGGTTGCGCACCCCCTGCTCGGCGTAGGTGTAGGCGACGAAGCTCCAGTCGAAGGGCGCGTTGTGGCCGACGAAGGCTGGCTCGGTGCCCGGGAGCGTGTTCGCTTGGACCCAGGCGGCGAGCGCTTCGCAGAAAGCCGCGCGGCTCAGGCCCTCGGACGCGAGGCGGCCCTGATCGAGGCCGTGGACCGCCGCGGCCCGGGCGTCAAAGCGGGGCGCGCAGGGGGCGATCTCGGCGTACCAGGTGGCGCCGAGCGCGAGGTGGCCCTGGGCGTCTGGGGCCACGGCCACGACGCCGAGGCTGACCATGTCGTAGAGGCCGGGCACCGGCCCGTTGCACTCGATGTCCACGCAAAAGTAGGTGCAGCGCCGCTCCACATGGCGAAGGGGATGGCTGCGGGCGTCGGGCGGGCTCATGCGCGGCTCCTCTCAGGCCGCGGGCGGGGCGCCCCGGCGGCGGCGGCCCGCATAACCCGGGCCCGGTCGCTGGGATAAACGCCCGGCGGCGGCGCTTGGCTGGCCCTGGGGGTGTGCCTGACTTCGCAACAGCCCGAACGACCGTCCCCTGCCGAGGCCCGACCGCTCGCGGAGCTGGCCCTGGTCGCCCTGTCGCTGCCGGTGGCCGCCCTCGCCTTGGCCCTGATGGTGGGCGTGGGGGCGCTCCGGGGCGGCGATCCCGGGCTGGTGGTGGCGCTGCCCTTCGGGCTCTACCTCCTGCTGGCCTTCGCCCTGCGCCGGAGCGCCGCGGCGGGTCCGATCACGGCGGGGGTGTCCGTCGCGGTGATCACCGCCTTCCCCCTGTATTTTCCGGGGGAGCGCGCCGATGCCCTCGCCCGGGGCCTGGACGTGATCGGCCGGCCCTTCGGCGTGGGCTCCCTGGGCGGCCTCGGGCGCTCGCTCGACGGGCTGCTCCCGGCCGTCTCGGCGGGCCGGCGCCTCGAAGAGACCCAGCCGCTGGCGGCGGTGGCCGCGCCCGTGTCGGTGCCGGCGCCGAAGCCCATCCATGAGGATGGCGTAGATCACGTTGTTTTGCCCTATGAGGGGATGGGGAGCGCCCTGCACGTGCCGGTCGAGCTGGAGGGGCCGGACGGCGCGGTGGCGGAGGTCACGATGATCTTCGACACCGGCGCGAGCTTCACCACCCTCGACATGGCCACGCTGCGGGCCTTGGGCGTGCGCGTGCCCAACGACGCCCCGGAGGTGCGTGTGCACACCGCGGCCGGCGAGCGCAGCTCCCGCTTGGTGATGCTGCCGCGGCTGTGGCTGGGCGGCCTGCTGGTCGAGGGCGTGACGGTCGGAGTCTGCGACGCCTGCGCTACCGACCAGGACGCCGGTCTGCTCGGCCTCAACGTGTCTGGGCGCTTTTTGACCACGGTGGACCAAGCGCGCCGGGAGATCGTGCTCCGGCCGCGGCAAGGCCCGGACGACCGGCTGGCCGACGTGCGCTACTGGGTGGCCCTGTCGGCCACCGCCACCGCTTGGCCGGACGGGCACACCGAGGCGGTGGTGACGGTCCAAAACAACGCGCCGCGCGACATCATCGAGGCCACCGTCGAGCTGCGCTGCGACGAGGTGCGCACAGTAAAGCTGGGCCGCATCGGCGCCGGGGAGCGGGGCCAGCGCGAGGTGAAGCTGCCCTCCGGCATCGACTGCGACCCCTACGAGGTCGCCCTCAGCGCTGCCCGTTGGTGAACGGGCTTGCCCGTTGGTGAACGGGCTTGCCCGTTGGTGAACGGGCTTGCCCGTTGGTGAACGGCCTAAACGGGGTCGTTCCAGCCCTTCGGGGCCGACCAGTTGGCGTCGAGGGACTCGACGGCCGCCCACAGCATCACGTAGACCAGGGCGCGCTGCTTGTGGTCGAGGGCCATCTCGCCTTCGGTCTCGCCGCGCTCGTAGAGGGCCCAGAGGACCTCGTCGAGCAGGTGGGGCTGGGCGCGGTCCATCCAGTTCTTGGCCCGCTCGCCGAAGTCGGCGTCGAAGGGGGCGAGCACCGGGAGGGCGGCCTGCACCTTGCGCTGGGCGTCGGCGATGTCGGCGCCGCTGACCTTCTTCATGCGGCCGCCGACCCCTTCGAAGACGCGCTGGCAGACGGTGAGCATGTAGAGGCCGACCTGGGCCGGCACCATGCCGAGGGGCTCGGCGTTCTCTTCAAAGAAGCGGCTCAGGCGGCGCTGATCCTTGACGAGGCGGGTGGCGATGACGTTGAAGCCTTCGGGGTCGGCGGAGCAGGCCTCGGCCAGCTCGTGCACGCGTTCACGGGAGATCGCTTGGTTGGGCATGGTCACCTTCTTTGGGCGGCGGCTTGGGCTGGGCCGCGGCGGTCGGGGGCGGGCCGTGGGGCCCGCGAGGGGAGGGGCCGCGCACGCGCGCCGGCTCGCGGCGCCGGGCTACTCGGCGGTCGACGGCGGGGCAAGCGCAGGGCCGACTATTCAGCGTCCTCGGGCAGCACCGCGCCGTGCTCTTTGAGCCACTTCCGCATCTCGTCCTTCTCCAGGGCCTTCTCGAGGGCCGCGGCCGGCTCGATCACGTCCTCGCGCACGAGGCGCCGCAGCGAGTCGTCCATGCCCACCATGCCCTTGGAGCGCCCCTGGCCGATGTAGCCGTTGATCTGGTGGGTTTTTCCCTCTCGGATCAGCGAGGACAGGGTCGGGGAGCCGAACATCACCTCGATGGCCGCGACCCGTCCGCCCTTCTTGCGGCGGAGGAGCTGCTGGGCCAGCACGCCCTTGATGACGCCGGACAGCACGCCGCGCACGCCCTCTTGGCGCTCGGTGGGAAAGACGTTGATGACGCGATCCATGGTCTTGGCGGCGCTGTTGGTGTGGAGGGTCCCGAAGACCAGCAGGCCGGTCTCGGCGGCGTTGAGCGCCATCTCGATGGTCTCCAGGTCGCGCATCTCGCCGACGAGGATGCAGTCGGGGTCCTCCCGCACCGCGGCGCGCAGGGCCGGGGTGAAGCCTTTGCTGTGCGGGCCGATCTCCCGTTGGCTGACCAGCGCCTTGCGGTTCTCGTGCACGAACTCGATCGGGTCTTCGATGGTCACGAAGTGCATCGGGCGCGTCATGTTCATCTGGTGGATGATGGCGGCCAGGGTGGTGGACTTGCCGGAGCCGGTCGGGCCCGTCACGAGCACGAGGCCGCTTTTGAGGCGCGCGATCTGGTGCACGCTCTCGGGCATGCCGAGCTGGTCGAGCGTCATGATCTTGGTGGGGATGATGCGGAAGACCCCGCCCATCCCGCGCTCTTGTTTGAACAGGTTCACGCGGAAGCGCGCGAGGCCTGGCACCTCGTAGGCGAAGTCGGTGTCGCCCGACTCCATGTACTTTTTCCACAGGTGCGGCGGGGTGATCGGCTCGATCAGCCGCATGAAGTCATTGTCATCGAGCACCCGGTAGCGGATCGGCTCGATGCGCCCGGACTGCCGGAAGATCGGCGGGCGGCCCACGCTGAGGTGCAGGTCGCTGGCGCCGCGGTCCTGCATGAGCTGCAAGAAGCGGTCGACGGGGTTGCCGGAGCGGGGGCTCGGTTCGGTGGGCTGGCTCATGGGGCCTCCGGGGCTCAGCCCGCGGCGGGGGCGGCAGGGGGAGCGCTGTCGTCGTTGGGCCGGTCCAAGAAGCCGGCCTGGCAGAGCGGAGCGAAGGTCTCGGGGTTGACGGCGCGGGCCCAGGCCACCTCGGGCGTGATGAGCTGGGCCTCGACGAGGTCCATCAGCGCCATGTCGACCGTCTGCATGCCGGCGCGGCGGCCGATCTGCATCAAGGAGGGGATCTGGAAGGTCTTGTCGTCGCGGATCAGGTTGCCGATGCTGAAGGTGCACTTGAGGAGCTCAAAGACCGCCACCCGCCCCTGCCCGTCGGCCCGGGGGATGAGCGACTGGCTGATGACCCACTTGAGCGACTCCGACAGGCCCATGCGCACCTGACCTTGCTCCTCGGGCGGGAAGCTCTGGACGAGGCGCTCAACCGTCTGCACCGCGCTGGTGGTGTGCATGGTGGCGATCACCAAGTGGCCGGTCTCGGCGGCCTCCAGCGCCATGCGCATGGTCTCGGGATCGCGGAGCTCGCCCACCATGATGACGTCGGGGTCCTCGCGCAGCGCCCCGCGCAGCGCCCGGGCGAAGCTCTCGGTGTGCTTGCCCACCTCGCGCTGGTTGACCAAGGCCGACTTCACCGGGTGCACGAACTCGATGGGATCCTCGAGGGTGATGATGTGGCTGGCCTTGCTCTCGTTGATCAGGTTGATGATGGCCGCGAGCGTCGTGGACTTGCCGGAGCTCGCCGGCCCGGAGACCACGATGAGGCCCTGGTGGTAGTCGAGCAGCTCGGTCAGGCGGCCTGGGAGCCGGATGTCGGGGAAGGTCGGGGGTGTGTTGGAGATCACCCGGAAGGCCGCGCAGATCCCCTTGCGTTGCCGGAAGGCGTTGACCCGGTAGCGCCCCACCTCGGGGATGGCGTAGCAGAGGTCGACTTCGCCCTCATTCTCCAGGCGGTCGCGCTGGCGCTGGGTGAGCAGCGAGGTGATGGCCTTGGCGGTGCTCGGGGCCGGCAGCGGCTTCCAGCCATCGACCCGGTCGAGGCGGCCGTTGCGCCGCATGATCGGCGGCTCGCCGACGCTGATGTGCAGGTCGCTCGCGCCCTGCTCCCGGACCTGCGCGAGCAGCTTGTCCACCGGGTTGGTGATCGTGCTGCTGTTCACCGCGCTGGTCTGGGCCTCTTTGCCGCTGTGGGCGAGGTTGAGGCGGGTGCTGAGCTCGCGCGCCACCTCACCGGCGCGGGTGCGCACCTCGCTGCTCGGGTCCTTCTCCATGAGCTGCTGGAGGTAGGGGACGAGCCGGGGGTCGTCGAAGCGCGAGAAGGCGCGCACCACCTCGAGGCGCACCTCGGCCCGGGGGTCGCGCAGCATCTGCACCAGCGGCTTGAGCGCGAGGTTGGAGCCGATCTGCGCCAGCGCGTCAATGGCGGCCCAGCGGGTGTCTTCGTCGGCCAGCGCCTCGACGAGGGCCGGCACCGCGCGCTCGTCCTTGAGGCGGCCCAGCGTGTCGCAGGCGGTGATCCGCAGCCACCAGTCGGGCGCCTTGAGCAGCCGCGTGACCGGCTCGACCACCCTCGGGTCGTTGAACTGCTCGGCCAGCACCAGGGCGTTGGTGCGGATGTGCTCGTCGGTGTGGCTCAGCAGGCTCAGCGCCGGCTCGAGCAGGGTGTCGCCGAAGGTCTGCAGGGTCTCCAAGATGCGGGTGCGCAGCCAGCCGACGAGATCGGTGGAGAAGCGCAAAATATCGAGCAGCACGTCTTGCCGCTCGCCCGTGGCCAGCAAGATCTCCACGCTGAGGCGGCGGGTGGCGTCCTCCCCTTCGCCCATCAAGTGCAGCATGCGCTCCCGCATGCGCTTGGGCTCGAGGCGGGCCTGGTGGCGCAGGTACTGGGCCGCCTTCTCGCGGGCGGTGGCGTCGCCGTGCGCGAACCGGTCGATCATCAGATCGATGACCCGGGCGTCGGGGAGGGCGATGATGGCCTCGAGCGCCGCGGCCGAGACCTCGGAGTCGGCGTCCTTGGCCGCGCGGATGAACAGATCGAGCTGTTTGGGGGCTTGGCCGTCCTGGGCGAGGCCGCGCACGGCGGTGAGGCGCACCGGGCCGGGGCCTTCGGTGACGGCCTTGACCAGCCAGACCTCCCGCGAGGGCCCCCGCAGGTTCAGCGCCATCTCCCAGGCGAGGCGCTGGCGCCGGGTGTCGGCGTCCCGCATCAGCGAGTCGAGGGCCTTGTTGACGTCGGCGTCCGGCAGCCGGGGGATGAGGCGCGCGGCGAAGGTGCGGGCGTGGCTGGGCTGCTCGATGAGCTCGCCGAACAGCTGCTGGATCGCCTTGAGGTCCGCGCCGTCCACGAAGCGCTCGACGCCGATCTGGCGGATCGCCGCGTCCTTCTGCCAGAGCAGCGGGATGGCGGCGACGGGCTTGATGCCGGCCTCGCGCAGCTCCACGATCAGCGCTTGTTTCTCGTCTTCGTTCGCCCAGGCGCCTTCAAGGGCCCGATCGAGCGCCTTCTTCTTTCCAAACCCGAGGATGGCCATCTGTCGCTCCCGCAGCTCGCGCGCGGGGGAACTATGGCACAGGGCGGTCGGACCCCGCGCGTAGAGCGGAAGGGTCCGCGCGGTAGAAGTCACGTAGGCGCTCGAGCACCGCGCGGGTCGGGCCCACCGCCCGCTCCATCTCCGGCAGCGAGCGCAAGAAGACCCGGCCGTACCACCGGTCGTGGACCCGTCGATCCAAGATGAGGACGGCGCCCCGGTCGTCGGCCGCGCGCACGAGGCGCCCGAAGCCCTGCCGCAGGCGCAGCACCGCGGAGGGCAGCGTGAAGGTGCGGAAGGGATCGAGGCCCTGCGCTTCAATGCGCTCGTAGCGCGCCTGCTGGACGGGCTCGGTGGGCACCCGGAACGGCAGCTTGGGGATGACCACGAGGCGCAGGGCCGCCCCGCGCACGCTCACGCCCTCCCAGAAGCTGTCGGTGCCGAAAAGAACGGCGTTGCCGTTGTCCTTGAAGATGTCGAGCAGGCGGTTCTTGCCCATCTCGCCCTGGCGCAGCAACAAGAAGCGGTCGCCGAGCACCGCCCGGGCGTGGGCGTGGAGCTGCCCCACCGCCTCGTGGCTGGTGCAGAGCACGAAGGCGCCGCCCTTGGCCACGTGCAGCGCCGCCGCGGTGGCCCGGCCGGCGTAGTCGAGCCAGTCCGGGTGGTCGGGCTGGGGAGCGTCGCGGGGCAGGCCGAGCAGGGCCTGGCGCATGTAGTCGAAGGGCGAGGGGAAAACATCGCCCAGCAGCGGGTGGCCGTCGAACTCGCCGAGGTCCGCGGCGCGGAGCGGTCGGGGGCCGCCGCGCTCGGTGGGCGCGTCCTCGTCCTCGGCCTCGCCGTGCGCCCCGTGGCCGCGGCGCGCCGGATCGAGCCCCACCCGGCCCAAGAAGTGCTCGAAGCTGCCGTTGACCGTGAGCGTGGCGCTGGTGAGGATCGTGGACTTGAGCGGCGAGAAGATGTGCTGACGGAGCTGCTCGCCGACCTCGATGGGCGCCATGCACAGCAGCGGCGCGCGGCCGCCGCGGCCCCGCCCTCGGCCGATCCACCGCACGTGGTCGCCGCTGTCCGCCAAGAAGTCGGCGCAGAACCGGGCGCGCTCGGCGATGCGGCGCCCGGCGCGGCCGAGGTCAAAGACCGGCTGCGGCTCGGCGAGGCGCTGGGCGGGCGGAAGCTCGGCCAGCAGGTCGTGGAGGGCCTCGATGAGCTTGTTCGCTTGGCCCAACAGGCCGCGCAGCTCGTGGAGGGCGGGGGCGATGACCGTGGTCCACGCCGGGGTGGCCTCGAGCGCCGCGTTGACCCGCACCGCCTCGGCGCCCTCTGGGTTGCCCCAGGTGTCGATCACAGACAGCGTGCTGGACGTTGTTTCGAGCAGGACCGGCAGCAGGCGGAGCAGGGTCTCCGCCGCCGGCTCAAAACGCGCCTGGTCCTCGGGGTGCATGGGGCTGCCCTTGGCCAAGAAGCGCGCCTGGAGGCGCTCGATGGCCCCCGGTCGACGTCGGCGCGGGAGCAGGGGCGCGACGGCGCGGTTCAGCGCGGCCTCGGTGAGCTGGGCCTGCAGCAGGCTCGTGGCGGCGTCTTCGAGGTGGTGGGCCTCGTCGAGCACGAGGCGGTCGTAGGCCGGCAGCACGCCTTCGCCGCCGGTGTCGGCCTTCACCATGCGATCGGCCAGCATCAAGCTGTGGTTGACGACCAGGATGTGGGCGTCGGCCGCCCTTCGGCGGGCCTCGTAGTAGAAGCAGCGGTCGAAGTAGGGGCAGCGGGCCCGGAGGGTCTGGTCGTGATCGCTCTCGATGCGCTCCCAGAGGGCGTCGTCGAGCGGCACACCGAGGTCTTGGCGGGTGCCCTCCACCGCGGCCTCGGCGAAGCGCGCGACGCCCTCCAGCGCCCGGCGGTCGTCCTCGGGCAGCTCGGCCTCGGCCAAGGCCTCCGCGAGGCGGCGCCGGCAGACGTAGTTGTTTCGCCCCTTGACCACGGCGCTGCGGATCTGGAGCCCGCCGCGGCCCAGCACTGGCAGATCGCTGGTCGCGAGCTGGTTTTGCAGCGTCAGGGTGTAGGTCGCGACGCAGACCTTGCCTTGGTTGGCCAGGGCCCAGAGCGCGGCGGGCACGAGGTAGGCCAAGGACTTGCCCGTGCCGGTGCCGGCCTCCAGGGCGACGATCTGGTCGTGGTTGAGGGCGCCCCGCACCCGCTCCGCCAAGGCGGCTTGGCCGCCGCGGGCCTCGTGGCCCTCCATCACCCGCGGCAGGGCCTGGGCGAAGAAGGCGCCCACCTCCCCGGCCGGCACCTCGACCGGGCGGCGCCGGTGGGGCTCGACGATCCAGTTGGCGGCGCTGACCGCATTGTTGACAATGACGCTGCCGACGCCATCTTGGCCGAGCTGGCCGGCGACGTTGAGGTCGGCCTCGCTGGGCAGCAGCGTGCCCGACGGGTGGTTGTGGATCACCACCTGCCCGGCCACGGGCCGCAGCATCATCACAAGCACCTGCTCGGCGGTGCCGCGGCAGTGGACCACCACCTCCGCGACGAGGCCGGCCTCGTCCAGGGTGCCGATGGCCATCACCTCGACCCCGCCGGCGGCGGCGATCTCTGCCCGCAGGCGTGCGGCGGCGGCGGGCAGAAATCGGGTCGGGGGTGCGGTCACCGCGGCGGTTTAGCCCCCCGACACCGGGGCGGCCCCCAGCAGCGGCAGCGCGGGCGGCGGATCGCCGAGCTTGGCCCGGTACATGCTCTCCTGGTAGTCCAGCACCATCCGGTGGGTGTTGAACAGCGGCACGCAGGTGGCCATGGCCGAGGCGCTCATCCGGGCCCACCGGGCGGGGTCGTGGAAGGTGGGCAGCACCTCTTCTTCGAGCACCCGCATGAGATCAGCGGCGTCGGCGGTGTCCTGGTCCTCTTCGTCGGTGTAGTCGGTGGGCTGACCGATGGCCCAGCCGTTGCTGCCGTCCCAGGCCTCGGGCCACCAGCCGTCGAGGATGCTGCAGTTGAGGTTGCCGTTGATGGCGGCCTTTTGGCCGCTGGTGCCGCTGGCCTCCCGCGGGCGCCGCGGCGTGTTGAGCCAGACGTCGCAGCCGGCGGTGAGCAAGCGGCCGAGGGCCATGTCGTAGTCGGGCACGAACAGCACCCGGCCGCGGTAGCGCGGGTCCCGCACGAACTCCAGCACGCGGGTGACGATGGCCTGGCCGGCGGTGTCGGCGGGGTGCGCCTTGCCGGAGTACAGCACCTGCGCGCCTTGATCGAGCAGGGCGACCAGCCGGTCGGGATCGGAGAACAGCAGGTCGCCGCGCTTGTAGGGGGCGAAGCGGCGGGCGAAGCCGATGGTCAGCGCGCTCGGATCGAGCTTGGCGTGGCCGATCCGGCGCCCGACCTCGGTCACGAGGCGCGCCCGGCGGGCGTCCCGCGCGGCCAGCAGCTCGCCCTGCGGGATGGCGTGGACCCGCTGCCAGTAGTCGCGATCGGCGAGGTGCAGGCGCCAGTCGGGCAGGTTGCGATCCCAGAGCTCCATCGTCTCGGGCGCCAGCCACGCGCCGGGGTGCACGCCGTTGGTGATGTGCCCCGAGGGGATCTTCAGCCCCTTCCACATGTCCCGCGTGACCTCGCCGTGCAGGGCGCTGACCCCGTTGACGGCGCGGCTGGCGCGCATCCCGAGCACGGTCATGCAGAGGGGCTCATCGACATCGCCGGGGCGCTCGCGGCCCCGATCCATGAAGGCGCCGGGCCACAGGCCGATCTGCGCCCGCCAAGCGCCGAG
>CANHON010000072.1 GCA_947462115.1 Deltaproteobacteria bacterium
CGGCAGCCCATCGACTGGCGACCCTATGGAAGCGAAGCGCTGCGCGAAGCCCAAACGAAGGGCCGCCCCATCTTCCTGAGCGTTGGCTACACGACCTGCCACTGGTGCCACGTCATGTCGGCGGAGGCCTACGTCGATCCGGAGATCGCCGCCCTCCTGAACGCCCACACCATCCCCATCCTCGTCGATCGGCAAGAGCGGCCAGAGGTGGACCGCTTGGCCATGGCCCTGCTCGTGGGCATGACCGGGCGGGGCGGCTGGCCGCTGCACCTGCTCCTGAGCCCCGACGGCGCGCCGCTGTGGGGGGCCAGCTACCTGCCCGCGCGGCCCGACCCGGCCCGGCCGAACACGCCCTCCCTGCTGGAGGTGCTCACCGAGTTTAGCGTCAACCACGCCGATCCCGCGCGCATCGCCGCTGGCGCCCGCTTGCTCCGCGCGGCCGAGGCCGCCCTGAGCCCCCCGGCCAGCCCCGCGGCCCCCGACCTGTCTACGGCCCGCCCGGCCGCCCTGAGCGCCGCCCTCCGCGCCGCCGCAGCCCCGCGCCGCCCTGGCCCGCGCTTCCCCTTGTCGCGGGCCCCCGGCTTGCTGCTCCGGGCCGCCGAGGCCGGCGATGCGCGGGCCGAGCTCAGCCTGCGCGCCGAGCTCTCCGGCTGGCTCGACGGCGCCCTGCTCGACCCCATCGAGGGCGGCTTCTTCCGCTACACCACCGACCCCGACTGGCAGCGGCCGCACTACGAGAAGATGCTGCTCGACAATGTTCTGATGGCAGAGCTGCTGCTGGGGGCCCTCAGCCTTGACCCGCCGGTGGAGGGCGGCCCCGGCGCCGCGTGGGCCCTCCAGATGACCCTCGACTGGCTGCTGGAGCACCTGCGCACGCCGTCGGGCTGCTTCGGCGCGGGCCTCGACGCCGACAGCCCAGGACCAGCGGGCCCGGTCGAGGGCCTCCGCTACACCTACACCCCCGCTTCGCTCGGGGCCGCCCTCGCGCTCAGCGACGTGCCCGACGGGATCCTCGCCCGGCAGACCGGCGCGGACGACGCCCCCCGACCGCTGCTGGGCGCCTGGCTCCGCCGCCCCGAGGCCGAGGCGTGGCGGGCAGCCCTGCAGGCCGAGCGCCGAGGCCGCGCCCAGCCGCCGCTCGACCCCGCCGAGCTGCTCGGCGCGAACGCCCTCGCGGTGCAGGTCTTGGCCCAGTCGTCGGGGGCGCTCGGCGAGCCCCGCTACCTCGAGGCCGCAGAGCGCTGCGCCGCGCAGCTCCAGGCCGCGGCGGGCACCGGCGATGCCCGGGCCCGGCAGCGCGTCGGCGCGCGGGCCAGCGGCGAGGCCACCCTCTGGGACCGCGCGGCGCTCCAGCAGGCCGCCCTCGCCCTCGCCGCCGAGACCGGCGCGCCCGAGGCCCTGCGCTGGGCGCAGCGAGAGTCGGAGGCCACCCACCGGCAGCTCGGCCTGGCCGAAGGCGGGTGGTCTGAGCCCACGGCGCGCTGGTCCGCCGGGGACCCGGCCCCGGTCGGCCGGCTGCCGGACGCGGCCGATGGCGCCGACCCGGTCGGCCTCGCGCGGATGATCTCCGCCGAGCGCGCCCTCTCCGCCTGGACCGGCGACCCCGCGCCCCGCCGACGCGCCGCGCGCGCGACCGAGGCCATCGGCGGGCGCCTCCAGGCCCAGCCCGGCCGGCACACCGCGGTGCTCGAGGCCGCCGACCGCCTCGAAGATGACCTGCTCACCGTTGTTGTCGTCGAAGGGATCGCAGACGCGCCCGGGGCCGCCGCCCTGTGGTCCGCCCGCGCGCGCACCCCGGCCCGCGAGGCCCCTGCCCTCCGGCTGCGCCCCGGAGCGGACCGCGCGGTGCTCCCGCCCTGGGCCGCCGACAAAGGGGCCGCCGGGCCGCAGAGCGTGGCCATCGTCTGCCTCGCGGACCGCTGCCTCGCGCCGACCGCCGACCCCGACGCGCTCCGCCGCTCGCTCCAGGACCTCGGCCGCGCCCCCGATCGCTGGCTTGTCCCCGCGCCTTGAGCGTGGGCCCCCACGGGCGCCGGGCCCCAAAAAGCGAGCGCCCCCGCAACACAGGCAGGGGCGCCGGGGCCTCAGCCGATTCGCTTAGGCGTCGCAGTCGCCGTAGAGCGCGTAGCTGATCTCGACCGTGGAGCCGCCCTCGGGCACGTAGTCGGGCTCGAACTCGATGGCGTTGGCGCCCGCGTCGTAGCTCCAGCCGGTCGAGGTGGTCACGCCATCGACGCGCACCGTGATGGTGCTCGGCACGGGGTAGTCGGTGAGGGCGAAGGCGGTGAGGTTCGCCGCGGAGCCCTCGGCCAGGGCCTCGAGGTGGGCGCCCCAGTCCGTCGCGCAGAGGCTGAGGAACAGACCGCCGGTGGCGACCGTGGCCTCGTAGAAGCCGCGGTAGGGCTCGGCCGAGGCGCAGCCGCTCGGGTAGTCGCCGCCGATGGCGTGGAAGATCACGTCATCGGGGTTGTCCTTGAGGCTCTGGAACAGCGACACGTAGTAGGTGTAGCTGTTGACGCTCTGCTCGACCTCGTCGGAGACGCCGATGAGCGCGAGCTTCGCGTCGTCGCGGATGGTGCCGGGGTTGCAGCCGCCGCCCGAGCGGGTGGACTCCGCCAAGAAGCTCTCAAACAGCATGAACGCGCGCTCGGTGTTGCTCGCGTAGCTGCCGCCGAGGTCGATCATGGTGGTGATGGTCGCCACCGACTGGCTGGGCGAGAAGCTGTCGTCGATGAACTTCTCGCTGCCGACCACGCAGCCGTTGTCGGCCACGGTGGCGGCGACGTGGAAGTCGGCGTCCATGCCGGCCAAGGTGGTGACGAAGGCGCCGAAGTTGGACTGCACGTTGGCGATGTCATCGTCCATAGAGCAGGACTTGTCCACCGCGAAGATGATGTCGGTGCGGCCCTGCAGCGGCTGCTCGTAGAGGTCGGTGTTGGAGCCGAAGAGCTCGCCAGCGGCGTCGATCGAGGCGCGCACGCTCGGGCGGATCGGGTCGTTGGAGGCCACGTCGATGTAGGCCACATCGGGCACCTCGTCCGTGGGGGCCGCGGTGACCCACACCTCAACGCCGCCCTCACCGGGCGCGAGCGTGAAGGGCAGCGGGTAGCCCTCGGGCAGCCGCACGCTCAAGTCGGTGCCGCCGCCGGTGGTCCAGCCGATGGAGGTGACCTCCAGGGGGGCCGTTCCGATGTTGTTGATCGTGAAGGGCTGCTCACCCTCGCAGCCGATGAACAGCGTCTCGAAGTCGTACTCGGTCGGCGTGAGCTCGATGGCCGGGGCCACGCCCACGCCGTTGATCGGCACCGCGACGCGGCCCTCGTCGGGGTCGTCGGAGAGGAAGAAGACGGTGTTGGTGAGCTCGCCCGGCTCGCGCGGGTGGAAGGTCACCGAGATCTGCGCCGAGCCGCCCGGCTGGATGAGCGCGGCGCTGAGCGAGCCCAAGGAGAAGGGGCCGGTCGGCTCCTCGAGGATCACCTCGTTGATGTGCAGGTCAACGGTGCCCTCGTTGGTGACCGTGATGACCGCCACCTCTTCGTCGGGGGGCGCGGCGGCCTCGTCATAGGCGATGACGTTGCCAAAGTTGATGGAGCCCGGATCGACCGCGATGTCTGGCTCGCCGTCTTCGTCAAGGTCGCCCTGCACTTCGGTCTGCTTGTTGATCTGGTACTCGTTGCAGGCGACGGCGAAAACACCAAAGCTGGCCAGCAGCAGCGCGTTCCGGTACTTCATGGGCTCTCCAAGGACGCGGTCGGGGGAGTGAGCGGCACGGGGGCCGACCTACAGGGGCAAGTGGAGCCGCTTCGGAGGCTCCGCCCCGGCTCGAGGCCGGGCGCCGCGATCGAGGCCGCGGAGTCCAGCTGAATGCAGATCGAAGCTGCGCTCGCGCACAGTCCCCGATCCTCTCTTGGCGAAGCTACACCAATCAAGCGGCGAAGTCGACGCCCGCTGCGCACAGCCGAAAGAATTGACGCGCGCGCCCGCTCAGCGGACGACGGTGCCGGGGCCGACCTTGGCCGAGGCGGTGGCCAGGGCCTGCACGCCGGCGTCCCCGCCGACGGCCAAGACCATGCCGTGGCTCATCACGCCCCGCAGCTTGATGGGCTTGAGGTTGGCGACCACCACGACGGTCTGGCCGACGAGCGCCTCGGGCGCGTAGGTGGAGGCGAGGCCCGCGACGATCGTCCGGGGCTCGGGCTCGCCGAGGTCGATGGTCAGCACCAGCAGGCGATCGGCCTTGGGGTGCCGAGCGGCGGCGAGGACGTCGCCGGTGCGCAGGGCGATCTTCGCGAAGTCGTCGTACTCGATGAGGGCCGGGCCCGGCGCCGGGGCGTCGGGTGCGGCGGGAACAGCGTCAACAGAGGTGTTCTCGGACATGGTCGGGCTCGATGGTGAGGGCTTGGGGCTGGGGGCCGGCTTGCTCGCCTTGACGGGCGCGGGCGCAGCGGCCTCGGCGGCCAGGGCGGCGGCCAGGGTGGAGGCGATCTCCTCGGGGAGCTCGAGCAGGCGGGGGAACAGCGGCTCCCCCGCGAGGACCGGGGCCCCGGCCCGCAGGCCGTTGAGGCTGCCATGATCGGCGAAGACCACGCCTTGCAGGCCGAGCTTGCGGCAGAGCTCCGCCGACTTCTCCGGGCAGACCGGCGCGAGGTGAACGGCGGCGACCCGGCAGACCTCCAGGCAGCGGCGCAGCACGCCGGCGAGGCGCTCGGTCTGGCCGTTGCGGTTGAGCGCCCAGGGGGCCTCGGTGTCCACGTACTTGTTGGCCGCCCGAACGAGCTCCCAGAGCAGCTCCAGGGCCCGGCCCAGCTGCGCCGCCTCGATGGCGGCCCGAAAGCCGGTGGCCACCTGCTCGGCCAGCGCCTCCAGGGCGAGATCGGCGGGGGTGGAGGCGTCGAGCGCCGGCACGACCGCGCCCAGCCACTTCTCGGTCATCGACAAGGACCGGTGGGCCAGGTTGCCGAGATCGTTGGCCAGGTCGGCGTTGTAGCGGGTGAGGAAGGCTTGGTGCGAGAAGTCACCGTCGCCGCCGAAGGGGATCTCCCGCATCAAGAAGTAGCGCAGCGCCTCGGCCCCATAGGCCCGGACCAACAGGTGCGGGTCTACGACGTTCCCCAGGGTCTTGCTCATCTTTCGGCCCTCGACCATCCACCAGCCGTGGGCGTAGAGGCACCGGGCCGGCTCGAGGCCGAGCGCGAACAGCATGGTCGACCAATAGATGCTGTGGGTCGCCAGGATGTCTTTGCCGACGAGGTGGTAGCTGGCGGGCCAGCGCCGCGCGAAGTCGGGCCCGCGCTTCGCCGGATCAGGGTGGTAGCCGATGGCCGTCACGTAGTTGAGCAGCGCGTCGAACCACACGTAGGTGACGTAGTCGCGGTCAAAAGGCAGCTCGATGCCCCAGGACATGCGCTCCTTGGGCCGGCTGATGCACAGGTCGCCGATGTCCTTGCGGAGCGCGCCCAGCACCTCGTTCTTGCGGGACTCTGGCGCCAAGAAGCCGGGGTTTGCGTCGATCCAGGCGCGGAGCTGGTCGGCGTACTTGGACATGCGGAAGAACCAGTTCTTCTCGGTGACCCACTCCACCGGCAGCCCGGAGTCGGGGCACTTGCCGTCCACGAGGTCCTTCTCGGTCCAGAACCGCTCGGCGGCGGTGGAGTACCAGCCCTCGTAGTCCGCGGCGTAGATGTCGCCTTGTTCGAACAAGTGCTGCAGCGTGGCCTGCACCACCGTGCTGTGCCGGGGCTCGGTCGTGCGGATGAAGTCGTCGTTCTGCACGCCGACCACCGCGAGCAGCTCGCGGAAGGCCACGCTGAGCTCATCGCAGTGGGCTTGGGGGCTCAGCCCGCGGGCAGCAGCGCTGCGGAGCACCTTTTGGCCGTGCTCGTCGGTGCCTGTGAGCATCCACACGTCGTCGCCGCTCAGCCGGTGCCAGCGCGCGAGCACGTCGGCGGCGATGGAGGTGTAGGCGTGCCCAATGTGAGGCTTATCATTCACATAGTAGATGGGCGTCGTGATGTAGAAGCTGCGCATGCGGTCCCCAGGGCTGACCCACGCGGCGACCCGTGGCCCGGGCACCGCCGCGAGCGGTCTGCGGCCGGCGCGCTTAGTCGCCGGTGGGGGCCGGGGCAACCGCGGCGCTTGTGAACCGCGGCCCCGCGCGATAGCCGCGCCCCCATGCTCCGCGCCCTTGGCTACTCCCACAGCGACTTCGACTGCCTCGATCCGGGCCGCTTGTGCCGCGGCCGCGAGCGCTGGATCGACTCCTACCCCCGCGAAGACAGCCCGCCGCTGGTGCGCGCCACCATCAGCGGCGCCACCTTCAGCGACGACAGCGCCCGAGACGCCCGCCGCGGGCTGCGGTTCTCCGGCCTGAGCCCGGGCGCGGTTATGCGCGCGCTGTGGCCCGAGGCGGTCATCGTCGCTTGGTGCGAAGAGGGCCCGCCGCGGTTCGTTCCGCACGACGCCGAGGGCTGCGAATACTACAGCACCCGCGAGACGGGCGGGCAGCTCCGCGCCTGGCACGCCCGGTGGAGCATGGTCTGCGACGACGCCGCGGCCATCGATCAGGCCATCGAGGGCGGCGCTGACGTCTTTTTGCTCCGCGCCGACCCGCCGCCCGAGCCCGAGGGCACCGTCACCACCATGGTGGACGCCCCCCTCGCCGACGCCTACCTCGACCCGCCCCACCAGGGCGGTCTGCCCGAGGAGCTCCGCGCGCTGCTGTTCTTGCTCGCCGGGCATCGCGTGGGCGGCTCGCCGGTGCGCAACTTTCAGGCGGCGGCCATCCCCGACGTCCTGGAGGCCTGCGACACCCTCGTGCTGATGCACCAAGACAAGCACGGCCCCTGCATCGGCGCCTACGCGCGGGCCCCCTTCGCCGGGCTCGAAGCGACCCTCCACGGCCTCGCCCTCGGGGCGGGCGCCCTGTCGGTGCCCTTCGCCATCCAGCCCATGCTGGCCCGCTGGGACCGAGCCTTGTGGGAGCTTCGGCAAGATTGGGACGAGGCCACCCAGGGCGAGTACCCGGTGCCCCCGGCGGACGACCACGCGAGCAGCTGGAGCCGCCGCGGCCATCGACCGGCGCCCCAGGCCGAAGAAGAAGAATAAGCTCGCTGACGCTACTTGCGAGCGTCGGGGGGGCTTCGCCGCGCCGCGCTGGCCGAGGCGTCGGGCTCCTCGGCGGCCACGAGGCTCACCGCCACGCTGACCAGCGCACCGCCCGCCACCCCGGCGAGGGCCCAGCCCGGCAAGCTGAGGGCCGCGGGGTCGATGGAGATGGCGCGCGCGGGGTCCGCGGCGGCCTCGGCCACCGCGTCGGCGACCAAGACCCGCGCCGCCGCCATGGCCGCGCCGATGAGGCCCACCGGCAGGCCCACCGCGGGGCCCCACGCCAAGCGCAGCAGCGACCAGGCCCGCGGCCCGAGCAGCCGCGCCCGCACCGCCGCGCCCACCCAGAGCAGCGGCCCCGCGCAGGCCCCCGCCGCCGCGATCCACGGGGCGGCGCTGGACTCGAGCCCCACGAGGCCCACGCCGCCCGCGCGGATCACGCCGAGCACCTGCCCCTCGGCGAAGCGCCCGAGCAGCGCGCCGAAAACAGCGCCGACCACAATCAACAGGGCCACCTGCTGCGCCGACCGCGGCCCCCCGCTCCCTGAACCTTCCGCCACTCGCTCCGCCTTCGGTAAGGGGCCCGCCCCGCGCCCGAGGCCCGCGCCCGGACGGATGTTCCACGTGGAGCGCCAGCACTCGCGGCGCCGAACCCGACGCCCCCGCGCACCTAATCTGCGCCGACGGCGGAGCTACCGCGCCGCGTCCACCAGCCACACCTCGGTCCCCGGCGGGATCTCCGAGGCCGGGAGCGAGCCCTGGACTTGCATGGGGTAGGCCCGCACCCCGGCGTGGGGCTCGACCCGGCTCGGCACCGACTTACCGAGGGCGATGAGGACAAAAGCGGCGCCATCGGGGCGCTTGAGCCTGAGGGCGGTGCCGGAGGGCGGGCTGTCCCCTTCGACCGGCCCGGGCAGCAGCAGCACCGCTGGCCCGTCGATGTCCACCGACCGACGCACCACGAACAGCAGCCCCGATCGCTTCGCCTCCATGCCGCTCCTTTCGCGGGGCCACCCGTCGGCCCAGCCCGGACGATAGCACCGCTGGCGTCGAGCATCCGGGGCGGTCCGCCCGGCGCGCGCGCAGAAGGCCGGTCCGCTGCCCTGGGTCAGCCCGCCCCGCCCTCGACCTCAACCTCGACCTCGATGATCGTCTCCTGCTCCATATCGATGAGCAGCACGCCATAGTCAGGTAGGAGAAGCGCGTACTCCAACAGCTGCCGGCGGGTGGGTGGGTAGAGCGGGTCGGGGGCCCGCTCGCCGGTCTTCACCTCGGCGATGAAGTCCTGGCCGTCCCGCCGCACCAGCAGGTCGAGCCGCACCGTGAAGCAGCGCCGCTCCCCGTCCACCCAGAGCGCGCCGTCGAGGGTGGCCTGCCGGTCGACGATCTCGTAGCCTTGGGCCTGGAGCAGGCGCTCCGCCTCCCGCTCGCCGCGCTGGGCCGCCGCGTTGCGGCCCCGGCTGGCCTGCGACCAGCGCCCCTCCGCCCGCCGCAGCCGGGCCTGGCTGAGCAGCAGCGCGCCGATCAACAGGACAATCAATAGGATAAGGGCGCCGACCGCCGTCCCGAGCAGCGCGGGGGGCCAGCGCGCGGGGTCGAACATCCGGCCTCCGGGGCGCCCGCCCGTGCTATCTCCGGCCGCGTTCGACCACCCGAGGCCGGAGCCGACCGCTCCAGCCGACAGCCCACGCGCCGCCGGAGCGGAGATGGACGACCCCAACAGCGTGTACATCGCCGTTCTGGTGCCCGAGGGCGCGTCCGCGCCGCCGCCGCCCGAGGCCACCCCCCTGGGCCGGGCCGCCCTCTCCTTGGCGTCCGCCGGCGTGCACCTGCTGTTTGGCGCGCGGCCCCGCTCCGCCCGTCTGTGCGGCCTGCGCGCCACCGCCTCGGGCTGGGTCGCCGAAGAACACGACGTGGACGCTGCTTACGACCGGCTGCCCGCCGTCGCTGCGCCCGCCCTGCGCGAGGCGGCCCTCGCCGGGCTCGTCGGCCTGCCGGTGGGCAACCCGCCGGCCCTCATCGACCTGTGCCGCGACAAGCTGCGGTGCCAAGGGGCCCTCGACGCGGCCGGTGTGGGCGGTCTGCCGCCGGTGGAGGGAGATCCCGCGCGGTTCGCCGCCCGCATCGCGGAGTGGGGCGTCGCGTTCCACAAGCCGCGGTTTGGGAGCCAGGGGGTCGGGGTGCGCCGCTGGACCGCCGCCGACGGGCCGCCGCCCCCCTCCGCGCCAGGCCTGCTCGATGCCCAGCTGGATCCAGCGATCTTGCAGTTCGCCGTGCCGCCGCCGGCTGGCTGGGCCGGGTGGAGCCTGCGGGTGCTCTGCCAGCGCCTCCCCGACGGCGGTTGGACCCTCGCGCCCACCGTGCTCCGGCGCAGCTTGACCGATCCGGTGGTCAACGCCGCCCGCGGCGCCGCGCTGGCCCCCGCCGAAGATCACCTACAGCAGGCCGATCACAACTTCGCCCGGGGCCTCGCCCTGACCGTCGCCGGGGTGCTGGGGCGCGACGAGGCGGCGGTCGAGCTGGGCGTGGACCTCGTCGTCGATCGCGACGGCCACCCATGGATCGTCGAGGTCAACGGGCGCCCCGACGGCCGGCTCGCGGGCCTCGCCAAGCAGCAGCCCGTGCGCTACGGGCCCGCAGCAGAACAAGCCGCCCGACGTCCTTTTGAACGCCTCGCCGCGGTCGTGCGCGCCCGCCGGGCCGGGCTCAGCGCAGGCTCGTCCACACCAGCACAAACAGGCCGATGAGCGCCACGCCCCCGACGCTGAGGATGGAGGTGAGCCTCCAGCCCATCATTTTGAGCGGGATCTGCCCCTGCTCCGGCGCCCAGTCCGGCAGGCCGCCGAGCACCTGCATCTGGAGGCGGTGACGGGGGAGAATACCCTCCAGCACGCCCATCTTGGGCTCCTCCGGCCGCCAGAAGAAGCCGATGGGCCGACCCAGCGCCTCCCAGCGGGCCCGATCGTCGGTCCAGATGGCCTCGACCAGCTCATCCCACAGCCGGAAGGCGCGGAATTGCACGGCCAGCACCGGCAAAAACATCAAGGCGATGGTGAGCAGCGGGTCCATGCGCCCACTTCACCAGCGGCGCCCGCCTTGGCAAGCCGCCCCTTGACGGGCCGCCCCGCCGCGCACAGGCAGGGGCATCGGCCACCCCGAGGGGCCTCGCCGAAGACAACGTCTGGACGGTCATTCCGCGCGCCCTGCCGCGCCCGACCGTCGCGCATCCACGGAGCGATCCAGCGACCCAGCGGCCGCGGAGGGGGCATCATGTCGAACGGAACAGTCCAGGGCACGGTGATGGGCGCGCTGCGCTGCGGCGCCTGTGGCGGCGTCAACCGCGTAGAGATGGGCAAGGTCGGGGCCAAGTGCGGCCGTTGCCAAGCGGCGCTGACCGGCGCCCCGGCCGAGGTCGACGACGACCAGCTCGAGCGCCTCATCGCGACGAGCCCGGTGCCGGTGCTGGTGGACTTCTGGGCCCCCTGGTGCGGTCCCTGCCGAGCGGTCGCGCCCCACCTCGCCTCCCTGGCGGGCGCCCAGGCCGGACGCCTCATCGTCGTAAAGGTCAACACCGACGTGCATCAGCGGGTGGCCGGGCGACTCAACGTGCGCTCCATCCCCACCCTCGCGGTCTGGCGCGACGGAGAGCTCCGGGTGGCGGAGGCCGGCGCCCGCATGGGCCCCGCCCTGCAGGCCTTCATCGAGCCGCACCTCCGCTGAGCGCCGCCCCGCCGCTGCGTCGGGTGCTGTGGAAGACACGGTGACGGACAGCGGGCAGCCCGGTGTAAACGAGGCACCTCGCCATTCTTCTGGGATCAACGGACCAAATCTCAAGCGGTGCTCTTGACGCAGCGCGCCCGCTGCGCGAGAGTAGCCCAGAGGAGTCACCTCCTCCGCGGCCCTCGGCTCCCCCTCTGGAGCACAGGCCCGCAGCGCGCGCCGCCAGCGCCCGCGCCTCCGTCAAGGGACCCCAACCCTTGCGCTCAAGGAGGCCGGCCCCGGTCCGATGCGCGCCCCGTCAACCAGCCAAGGACCCTGAATGATCCGTAGACATGCCCGCGCCCGCGCCCAGAACACCACCCGAACCCGCGCACGCTCCCGCGAACGGGTGTGGACCGCCGTCGCAGAGCCCGGCGCCGACCTCCGCGGTCCGTCCGAGCTCAAGCTAGACGCCCGCCACGACCCGCTCAGCGTCTTCGGCACGATCGGCGCGATCGGCGCCTCTGAGCGCTGAGGTCTGAGCGCTGAGCGTTGTGAACCGCGCGCTGTGAATTGCGCGATGGGCGCTGATCCCGCGCCCATCCCCAACGAAGAAGCCCCGCTGGTCCGACGACCAACGGGGCTCCTTGTTGTTGGGTGGCTCAGTAGCTGAGCGGTAGCTCAGTAGCTGAGCGCGCCCGGGAGGGTCTTGGCGATGGCGACGAAGGCCGCCACCTGCTCGGCGCTGGGGACCTCGAGGGCCACCTTGCGGCCGGAGTTGACCTCGGTGATCTTGGCGTGGAGGTTGGCGGCGTTGCGCTGCGCGAGCTCCTTGACCGTATCGACGCCCGACTTCTTGAGGAGCTCGGCGCTCTGGCCGCTCATCCCGTCGATGCGGAGCAGGTCGGCCATGTTCGCCCACTTCAGGACCAGGTCGGGGCGGATCTCGGCCGCGGCGGCGAGCTCCTTGCGGCCCGCGGGGGTGGCGCAGCGGGCCAGCAGCTCGCCGGTGGTGTTGACGCCCGCCGCCGAGAGACGGACCGCAAACTTGGGGCCAACGCCCTCGATCTCCTCAATCTTGTACGACATCGCTAAGCTCCGGGGATCTGGGATCCGGGGATCAGGGTGAATCGAGCTCGTCCCGTGCTTCGCCACGGACGACGACGGAGGACGATGGAGACATCAGGCGCCAGCGCTGGCCGACGCTCACCGCGCCCACAGGGAAGCACGGAATTTTGGGGTCTGAGGCCTCCAGTTACACAAGGGCTGGCGGGCTGCAAGCCAAAACCTGCACGCTGAAACCCTTACAGTCGCTGCGCCCGCAGTCTATCGCAGCGCGGAGCCAAAACCGGCTCTTTTGGCCGTGCATGGTTACACTGCGTGACAACTGCGGGGCCGACAGATGGCACGAGTCGTCGCCCAGTACGGTTTAATCCGTACAGCGCGCAGACCTGGAGCCGCGATGAGCCCGCCCCCTGCGCCCGACGGCGCCCTGCCGCCCCTCGCGGGCCTGCGCGTGCTGGACTTCAGCCGGGTGCTGGCGGGGCCCTACGGCACGCTGTACCTCGCCGACATGGGCGCCGACGTCGTCAAAGTCGAAGCGCCAGAGGGCGGCGATGACACCCGCGCCTACGGCCCGCCCTTCCTCGATGGGCTCAGCACCTACTTCTTGTCGGTCAACCGGGGCAAGCGCTCGATTTGCCTGGACCTCAAGTCGCCGGAGGGGCAAGCGCAGGCCCGGGCCCTCGCCTTGGCCGCCGACGTGGTCCTCTCCAACTTTCGCCCCGGGGTGATGGAGCGGCTCGGCCTGGACGCCGCGGTCCTGCGTGCGGAGCGCCCGGAGCTGATCGTGTGCGTGATCCAGGCTTTTGACGACCCGGAGGACCCGCGGCCCGGCTACGACCTGCTGCTGCAGGGCCTCTCGGGGGTGCCCTCCATCACCGGCCCGCCCGAGGGCGGCCCCTACAAGTGCGCCGCCTCCATCGCCGACCTCGTCAGCGGGATGAACGCCACCATCGCTGTTCTCGGCGCGCTTCACCGCAGGGACCAGACGGGCGAGGGCGCCACGCTCCGCGTCTCGCTGCACGAGAGCATGCTCAGCCTGCTCACCTACCACGCCGGCGCCGCGCTCAACGCCGGGTCCGTCGCGCCGCGCATGGGCAACCACCACCGCTCCATTCACCCCTTCGGCACCTACCCGGCCGCCGACGGGCACCTGAACCTCGCGGTCGGGAATGACGCGCTGTGGCGCGCCCTCTGCGTCGCCCTGGGTGAGCCCGAGCGCGGGCGCGCGCCAGAGTCGGCCACCAACGCCGCGCGCGTCGCGAACCGAGCGCCGCTGGACGCCTGGCTCTGCGCTCGGCTCGCCGAGGACACCGTCGCGGGCTGGATCACCCGCCTGACCGCCGCGAGCGTGCCCTGCGGGCCGATCTTGAGCGTGGAGCAGGCTCTGGAGGGGGTGAGCACGCTGAGCCACCCGCACCCCCGCACCGGTGCCCCGATCCAGAGCTTGCGATTGCCTTTTGACATGGACGGCGCGCCCCGCGGCGCCGCGAGAAGGGCGCCCGAGCTCGGCGAGCACGGGGCCGAGGTCTGGGCCGAGTGGGTGGGCGAGGCCGATCCCCGCGAAAAATAGGCGCGACAACCGGCACCGCCGGGTGCGAACATCCGGCATGCCCACCACAACGACCACCCGCAGCCTGCTCCGCGCGCTCCCCTTCCTCCTCGTGGCGGCGGTGGGCCCCGCCTCGGCCGCCCCGCCGGCCCCGCTCGGACCCGGCGGCGCACCCTTGCTGGCCGAAGGCATCGCCGCCTTCAACGCCGCGGCTGAGTTTCCGCTGCCCAGGCTGAGCGCCGCCGACTCGGCCAAGCTGCTGTCGGGCGAGGTGGTGCGGCTGTTTGATCAGCCTGGCGGCGACCCCGAGGGCCCCCGGCGCGCCAGCGGCCTGCTCATCGTGAATCAGCCGCGGGACGTCGTTTGGGTCGCGGTGATGGACCCCCACTACGTCCAGAGCGAGCAGGCCACCGAGGTGCGGGTGGCCTTTGAGCCCCCGGATCGTTCGCGGTGGTACGGGATCATCGACCTGCCGCGCCCCTTCGCCGACCGCCACTGGATCGTCGACGTCCGAAACAACCACGCTTTGGCCAAGTCCACCGGCAACCGCGCTTGGGAGCACCCCTGGCGGCTGCGCGCCGAGGGGCCCGCCGAGCTCCCGGCGCTGTTTGGGGAGGGCAAGCTGCGCGGCATCCCCGGAGAGGCCCTCCAGGAGGCCATTTACACCCCGGTCAACCACGGGGCATGGCTGGTGGTCGCGCTCGACAAAGACCACACCTTGCTCGGCTACCACGCCACTTCGGTCGTCGGCGGCGCGATCCCCGAGAGCTTGATCGCCCGCTTCGTCCACGCCAGCCTCGGCGACATGCTCACCGGGGCCGCGGCCCGGGCGGCGGGCCCCGTGCGCGGGCACTACACGGCCAGCCACAAGCAGGTGATCGGCGGCGATGGGTCCGCAGTGCGGCACTTTGGGGACGCGTCGCCCTGAGCGGCGGGCGAGGGCGCGGGGCGACGCGCGGGCTAAGCGGGCCACCCCGGCGGACCACCCCCGTGGACCCAGGCCCGCCCCACCCTCAGGAGCCCCGATGACCGAGCCCAAGCCCACCCCCCAGTCCTCCGCGCTGCTGGCGGCCGCCCGCCAGGTCATCCCCGGCGGGGTCAACTCCCCGGTCCGCGCCTTCGCCGCAGTGGTGGGCGATCCGCCCTTCATCGCCCGCGGAGAAGGCAACTGGCTGGTGGACGCCGACGGCAACCGGGCGCTCGACCTCATCGGCTCCTGGGGGCCGTTGATCTTCGGGCACGCCGACCCAGACGTGATCGCCGCGATCACCGACGCCGCCAGCCGCGGCACCAGCTTCGGCGCGCCCACCGAAGGGGAGGTGCGCTTCGCCGAGGCCCTCTGCGCCGCCCACCCGGCGCTGGAGATGGTCCGCCTCTGCAGCTCGGGCACCGAGGCCACGATGCACGCGATCCGCTTGGCCCGGGGCGTCACGGGCCGCGACGTCATCATCAAGCTCGATGGGCACTTCCACGGCGCGCACGACGCTGTTTTGGTGGCCGCCGGCTCGGGCGTCGCCACCTTCGCCCAGCCCGGCTCCCCGGGGATCCCCGCGGCGGTGGCGGCCCTGACCCGCACCGCCCCCTACAACGACCTGGGAGCGGTGGCGGCGCACCTCGCGACGGGTGACGTCGCTGCCGTCATTTTGGAGCCAGTGCCCGGGAACATGGGCTGCATCGAGCCCGCCCCTGGCTACTTCGAGGGGCTGCGCGCCCTCACCCAACAGCACGGCGCGCTGCTGATCATCGACGAGGTCATGACCGGCTTTCGGTTGGCGCTCGGTGGCGCCTGCGAGCGCTACGGCATCGAGGCCGACCTCGTCTGCCTCGGTAAGATCGTCGGCGGCGGCCTGCCGCTGGCCGCCTTCGGCGGCAAGCGCCGCTTCATGGAGCGCTTGAGCCCGATGGGCCCGGTCTACCAAGCGGGCACCCTCTCCGGAAACCCC
>CANHON010000073.1 GCA_947462115.1 Deltaproteobacteria bacterium
GGGATCGTCGGTCGGCCCCCCGGCCGGGCGCATTTCTCCGCCCGCTCCGGGCTCCATCGGTTAGTACACAGTTTGTGGAGGGTTGAGATGACGCCGACGATGCCGATGCTGGTCCTGCTCGCGGCGACGTCGAGCGCGCGCGCCGACGATCCCGCCCCTGCCCAGCCCCAGCCCCAGCCACAGGCCGAGGCCCCCGCTCCGCCCGCGCCCGCCGCGCCGCCGCCCCCCGCGCCCGCGCCGCCCAGCGCCGGTCCCCGCTTGCCGGAGCTGCTCGAGCCGCCGGTCCCCGCTTACCCGCCCGCGGCCCTGGCGGCGGGGCGCGAGGCGGTCGTGCCCCTGGAGCTGGGCATCGACGACAAAGGCGTCGTCATCGCTGTTCGTGTCGTTGAGCCGGTGGGGGAGGGCTTCGACGAGGCCGCCACCCTCGCCGCCCGCGGCATGCGCTGGGCCCCCGCCGTGGACGCCCGCGGCGCGCCTGCCTCGGCGGTGGTGCAGTACAACATGCGGTTCTCGGCGGCGGCGCTGCCCGTGAAGGTGCTCGAAGGCACGCTCCGCGAGGGCGGCACCCGGCAGGTCCTCGGCGGCGTGATGGTCGAGGCCCTCGGCCCCGAGGGGCGCCGCGCCTTCACCGAGACCGACGAGCAGGGCCGGTTCAGCTTTGTGGGACTGCCGCCCGGCCCCTGGCAGGTGTCGGTGCAGGTCGAGCCCTACGAGCCCCGAAGCCAGCCGGTCACCCTCAAGGATGGCG
This sequence comes from Deltaproteobacteria bacterium, assembly GCA_947462115.1. Lineage (GTDB taxonomy): Bacteria > Myxococcota_A > UBA796 > UBA796 > UBA2385 > JAEUKK01. The sequence goes on from CANHON010000073.1 coordinate 749, forward strand.
TGGTGGTGGGCGTTGAGCTCTACCTCACCCGCGACAGCCGGCGGGTGAACCTCACGGCCAGCGAGACCATCGAGGTCACGGACGGCCGGGGCGCGGCCGCCGAGGTGGTGGAGCGGCGCCTCACCGCGGATGAGATCAAGTACCTGCCGGGCAGCGGCGGCGACGTGGTCAAGGCGGTGCAGAACCTTCCGGGCATCGCGCGGGCGCCGCTCGGCACCGGCCAGCTCATCATCCGGGGCACCGCGCCGGAGGACAGCCGCTTCTTCCTCGACGGCAGCCCCATCCCCTTGGTGTTCCACTTCGGCGGCCTCACCTCGGTGCTCAACAACGACCTCATCGACGAGGTCCGCTACCTTCCGGGCAACTACAGCGTGCGCTACGGCCGGGCCCTGGGCGGCGTGGTGGACATCACCACCAAGTCCACCCTGCCCGAGCGCAGCAACGGCGCCGTCTCGGTCGATATCTACCAGTCCACCTTCTTTGTGCAGCAGCGGGTCAACGACCGCACCGCCATCTCGGCCTCGGGGCGGCGCAGCTACATCGACGCCGTGCTCACGCCCCTGCTCAGCAGCGACACCCTGACGGTCCAGGCCCCGCGCTACTACGACGCCCAGGTGCAGGTCATCCACGAGGGCGCCGACAACGCCTTCTACGACGTTCTTTTCTTCATGTCGGACGACGAGTTCCGCTTCCTTGGCGCCGATGAAGACGAGGTCTTCGCCGCCTTCGGCGACAGCTTCTTGCGCGGCCGCCTGCGGCGCCTCGGCCGCCCCGGCGACGGCTGGCAGCACGAGAGCACCATCGCCTTCGGCCCCGAGACCCGCGAGTTCCAGTTCGGCGACATCAGCGAGGCCTACGAGAAGCGCCTGCTCGTCTCGGTGCGCGACGAGCTCTCCCGCGGGCTCAGCGCCGATCGCCCCATCGGCGGCCGGGTGGGCGTGGACCTCCTCGCCGGCCAAGACGCCCTGCTGTTCGATGAGGCGCGGTTTGGCGAGGCCGAAGAGGCGGAGGCCCTGCAGCTCTCGCCTGGCCTCTACGCCGAGGGCACCGCGCGGATCGGGCGCTTCACGGTGCAGCCCGGCCTGCGGGCCGACGGCCTCATCTACGACAGCGGCTACAGCGGCTGGACCCTCGACCCCCGCGTGAGCGCCAAGGCGGTGGTCGGCGCGAGCACCGTGCTCAAGGCCGCCGTCGGCAAGTACAGCGGCCAGCCCACCCTGCGGCAGGTCGATCCCGAGAGCGACGGCACCCAGGACCTGCGCTTCCCGCGGGCCCTCCAGAGCAGCGTCGGCGTGCTGCAGCCCCTCGGCGGTCGGGCCAGCGTCGAGCTCACCGCCTTTACGAGCCAGCTCAGCGAGCTGGTGGTCGGGCGCGAGGATCGCCTGCGCTTCTTCACCGGCCCGCCGCCGGTCGGCCCCTTCGACACCGGCGCCTATGCCAATGATGGCGTTGGTTTTGTCTGCGGGGTCGAGGGCCTCATCAAGTACACCGGCGACCGCTCCATCGGGCTGCTGTCCGTGACCGGCAGCCACAGCCAGCGCCGCGACCGCCCGGGCGAGCCCACGGAGCTGTTCGCCTACGATCAGCCGCTGGTCGTCAATGGCCTCTGGTCCCAGAAGCTCGCGCGCAACTGGCGGGTGGGCGGTCGGGTGCGCCACAGCTCCGGCAACCCCTACACGCCGGTCGTCAACCGGGTCTACGACCTCGAGAGCCGGGCCTTCGCGCCGGTCTATGGCGAGCGGAGCAGCGCGCGCATCGACGCCTTCACCAGCATCGACCTGCGCATCGACAAGACCTACACCTTCAAGAACTGGGCGCTCGAGACCTACCTCGACATTCAGAACGCCACGTTCTCGAAGAACATCGAGGTCATCGGGTGGAACGCCGACTACTCCGAGCTCGACCCGGTCTACTCCAACCCGCCGCTGCCGGTCTTCGGCTTCAAGGGGACGTGGTGATGCGCGCTTCGACCTCGCTTTGGCCGCTCGTTCAGAGTGGTCTGTTGGGCGTTATTTTGGCCACTTCGGTTGGCTGCGCCAGCGGGCCCAACCAAGACACTTTGGTGGACGAGCTGCGCGTGCTCGCGACCCTCGCCACCACCCCCGAGGCCCAGCCTGGGGAGCGCGTCGGGCTGCAGACCTTGGTGGTGGACCCGGAGCAGCGCGGCTTCGACCTGCTGCTGTGGTCCTGCACCTTCGCGGGCGAGCAGTGCGTGGAGTCGCTGATCGGCGAAGGCGAGCCTTGGGCCGGCGCCATCGTGGCCGAGGGCAATGGCGAGACCAGCGGCCTCTTTACCAGCGAGCTCGACGTCAACCGGCAGCTGGAGGCCTTTGTGGGCGATGAGCCCCTGCCGATCCTCCAGACCTGGGCCCTGGCCTGCGAGCCCGGCCTCTGCCCCGCCATCGAGCTCGCCCGCGCGGCGCCGGCCCCCGGCACCGACGAGGCCAAGCGCCTCGTGAAGCTTCTGTCGGAGCCTTTCGTGATGTTGGAGGACCTGCCCCTCACCGGCGTGAGCCTCGGCCTGCGCAGCCTCAGCGTCTCCACCCGCGCGCCCGCAGACCGCGCGCAGAACCCCACCCTCAGCCTCACCGGGCCGGGCGGGGCGGCCCTCCCCGCCGAGGTCGCGCCCGAGGGCGAGGTCGACGTGCTGCTCACCTTTGACGGGGCGCGGGACGACGACCGGGCGGTCTGGCTCTACACCGACGCCGGCGGCTTCCTCGACGCCTCGGTGGGGGCGCCCGACGCCGACGACGTGGCCCGCAGCACCTACTTCGCGCCGGCCAAGCCCAAAGAGCAGGTGAACCTGTGGTTCATCGGCGTGGACGGCCTCGGCGGCGTGGCGATGCTCAGCCACCAGCTCGCCGTGACCGGGGGCTGAGCCCGGCGCGGGCGGCGCGTCCAGGATGGCGTGCCCGAAGTCGCTCTCGCTACATCTCTCTCGCTACATCTCTCTCCCTACATCAAGATGCCGGGCGGCTGCACCTCGACCGGGGGCGGCAGCGCGCTGTGGCCGAGGGCCTCCCGCAGGTTTCTTTCGATCTTGATGCTGAGATCGTGCAGCGGCAGGCCATTGTAGAAGAGGGTGAAGGGGTCCTCCAGGACCCGGCCGGCCTCGCTGATCATCGCGAAGGCGAGGCAGACGACCACGTTGACCGGCACCGCCACCCAGCCGAGCTCGTGCACCAGGGCGAAGGGCAGGGCCAAGGCGAAGGTGTTGATGAGCAGCACCAAGATGAAGCCCACCCCGCGCGGCAGGGGGGTGCCCTGGATGCGCTCGCAGCCGCCCTGCAGCCCGATGAGCTCGGTGAGGGTGCGGTCCATCGAGGCGAGGCGGTGGGGGTCGAGGCCCCCGCGGTCCGACAGGGCGGCGAGGGCTTGGAGCTGGCGCAGCAGGAGCGCCGCGGTGGGGTTGGTGCTGCCGCGCAGGGCGGCGTCGTCCTCGCCGGAGCGCTGGTAGTCGGCGTCCTCCCAGGGGCTCTGGCCGCGCAGCCGGCAGCGCAGGGCGTGGATGTAGGCGACCTGCCGCAGCACCAGGGCCTCGGCCAGCGCTGGCTCGGCGCTCGGCAGGTAGGCCACCACCTGGCTGGCCCAGTGGCGCGAGGCGTTGACCAGCCCGCCCCACAAGCGGCGGCCCTCCCACCAGCGATCATAGGCCTGGTTCGCGCGAAACGACGCGAAGATGCCGATCGCGGCGCCGACGATGGAGATCGGCGTCACCGGGAGCTCCAGCACCGAGTAGCCCAAGGGCTCGATGAGCACCCAGGCGATCCCCGCGAAGGTGGCGTACATCAGGCCATTTTGCCACTGCCAGATCAGCATGCGCAGCGGGTTGGACCGGAAGGACGCGGTCATCATGGCGGGGCTCCTCGTCGGGGATCGGGCGACCGGGGCGCACGTCGGCGCACCGGGGCTCGACTAGCGCGGGCCTCGGGGCCGGACCAGCCGGGCCCCCTCGGATCAGCGCCCCGCGGCCCTTCGACGCGGTCGACCGGGGCTCAGCGGGCCGTCGGGCCGTAGAGCGCCCGGCCCAGGGTGAAGCCCCCGCCGCCATCGGAGTCCACCGCGCACTCATCGCCCTCCGCCATGCCGCCCAGCAGCACGGCGAAGTTGGTGCGGGCCTCGGGCGCGGGCCCGGTCGCGTCCAGCAGGCCGCCGCGGCCGTCCGACAGGTGGACCGTCGCGGTGGAGCCCACGCCGAAAATGATGTCCGAAAGGCCATCTCCGTTGACGTCGCCGGCGCTGAGCTCGCCCGGCAGGGCGGGCGCGGACAGGGCGAAGGCGGTGCGGGCCAGCTCGGCGCGCCCGTCGGTGAGGGCCAGCTCGGCCCGGCCCGCGGCGGAGCTGGAGAGGAGGACCGGCGGGCCGTCGGCCAGCACGCGCAGGCTGAGCTCGGGCACCATCAGCTCCTCCAAAGCGGCGCCGCGGGGGCTCACCACGACGGGCTCCGCGCCCAGCAGGTCATCGGCGGCGGGCAGCAGCCAGACCTCGGCCCCGCCCGCCTCGTCGCCGACCACGACGTAGAGCGGATCGAAGCGCTTGGTGTCGGGGGCGAAGGGCACCTCCATCGGGGTGTCCCAGTGGCCGAGGCGCGCCGCGAGCCCGTCGGTGGACAGGGCCGGCGCGGCCGGGAGCGCGGGGGAGAGGCCCACGATGCCCGGCCGGGCCGCGCTCAGGCCGAGCGCTTCGGACGCGTCGCCCAGCGGCCGGCCGACGGCGACGGGGGGCGCCTCAAAGGCGACGAGGGTGTCCTCAGCGCTGGCCGCCTCGGGGTAGCCGCCGAGGTAGAGCTGGCCGCCCGCGACCCGCCAGCCGATGACCTGCGGCCCCTTGATGGTGGTGGGACGCCCGCTGCCGAGGCGCGCGGTCTCGGCAGACAGCTCCGGAAAGGCCTCGCCGTCGCCCGTCTCGACGCGCATCACGTAGCGCAGCGGCGGGAGTACGCGGGCCCGGGGCGCCAAGGTCGCGGGCGCGACGGCCACGGTGGGCTCAAAGACGAAGGGGCGCAGGCGCCGCTCGTCGGCCTCGACGCCCACGGCGATCTCGGCGATGGGGCTCGCGTTCGCCCAGCGCACACCGTCGAGCGTGAGGTGCGGCCCGGCGCTGTCCCAGCCGCGGCCCACCTCGTGCAGGCCGGTGCTGGTCTCCATCACGAGCAGGGGCGTGGGCTCGGCCGAGAGGCCGCGGGTCAGCACCACCGCGTCGCCGGCGGGGGTCTCGCCCCAGAAGGGCAGGGCGCCCTCCAGCGGCCCGAGCACGTCGGTGCTCTCGGGCAGGCCGCCGAAGAGGCCCCCGACGCCGATCGCGGCGCGGGGCTCGCAGCGGCTGGAGATGCAGACGTTTCGGCGGCACTGGCCGTCCCGGCTGCAGCTGAGCCGGGCGCTGGACACCGGCAGCGCGCCGAGCACCCCGCCGCCGTTGGAGCTGAGCTCGGTGGTGCGCGGCGCCATCAGGTCGACCACCGACCAGGTCTCGCCCACGAACACCTGCTCGGTGGCCGCGCCGGCGGCGCTGTACTCCAAGCCCTTGAACATGTGGAAGGTGGCCTGCAGCACGCCATCTCCGCCGAGCTTGAAGCTGGAGTTGGCCACGGCCACGCTGCCGTCGCCGGTCATCCACACCGGGGCGCCGTAGCCGACGTCGCGGGCCGCGGCCGAGCGCAGCCGCCGGGGGAGGGTCGTCGTGGCCTTGTCGGTGACCGCCGGGACCACCCAGCCCGCCCATTGGCCCTCGCCCCACATCTCGACGATCAGCTCAGGGACGCCATCTCCGTCGAGGTCTTCGCCGGCGGCGGCCGCGTGCTCGACCGTGAAGTCGGGCGCCTCGAGCACCACGTCGCGGGCCCGGGCGAAGCCGGCGCCGTCCACCCAGAGGGCGCTCGCGAGCTTGACCGAGCCGCTGGAGGCCGCGTCGCGCGCGTCCAAGGACCAGGCCCAGGGCCCGCTGCTCACCCCGCCGCTCGGCTCCTGGCCCGAGAGGTCCGCCTCGCCAAAAAGACCTGCCCAGGCTTGACCTGCGGCGATCGCGTCGGGGCGCACATCCCCGATGGCCGACCAGGCGCTGACCCGGTCGCCGATCTGGAAGACGCCGGTCCACCCGCCGCTGCGGTCCTCGGCCGTGGCGAGCAACGTGGCGAGCGGGACCGTAGGCTCTTCTTTGGTCGTGTTCAGGCCCAGCACCACAGCGAAGATGGCGAAGGCGGCCACAGCGGAGGAGGTCCCCACGGGGGTCGACCAGGTGGCGCCGCTCCAGGTGGGGCTCTGGGCGTGGTAGAGCTCGCCGCGCTCGGTGCTGACCAAGCCGCCCAGGCCGACGCCGCCCGCCGTCCGGAAGTGGCTGGTATTGCCGCAGAGCAGGTCGCCGCCGGAGATCCGGACGCTGGAGTCTTCGCAGGTCCAGCCGCCACGGCCCCCGCCGCGGGTCGGCGTGCAGCCGCGCATCAGCACGGTGTCGCCGAGCACGCTGAGGCTGATGAGCTCGACTTGCCCGTCCTCATCGGCGTCGACCACCGCGGTGTGGCAGAGGGTGCCGTCGGCGGGGGCGCGCTCCAGCAGCCCCTCGGGGTCCGCGGCGGTGCCCTCAAAGAAGGCCTCGCTCTCGCCGTAGAGCCCCACCGCCACGTCAATCAGCGGCGCGCCGTTCGCGAGGATGGGCACCCGGAGCCGCGCGCCGCCGGTGGCGAGGCCGCCCGGCAGGCTGAAGCTCAGCAGCAGCTCGCCATCTTCGCTGACGCTGGCCTCGACCGGCGCGGGCTCGGCGCCCTCGTCGAACACCGCCTCGAAGCGGGTGTCAGCGATGGCCTCCGCCAGCGGCAGCGCGCCGCCGTCCGGGCCGGTCGCGGTGGCCGAGAGGGTGGCGGTGAGGGCGCCGCCGGCGTCCTCGGGCAAGGTGAGCGGGGAGACGTCGAGGAGCGCCGCGTCGGCGTAGGTCGGCCCCTCCTCGACCGCGCCGTCTGCGCCGTCTGCGCCGTCCCCACCGGCTTCTTCACCGCCCTCTTCGCCGCCCTCTTCACCTCCCTCCTCTCCGCCGTCCCCTTTGGGATCGCCCTTGGGGTCGTCTTTGTCGCCGCATGCGGCGAGGGTGAGGGGCAGCCCAAGGGCGAGCAGCAGGACGCGGGCGCGGTTCATCGACATGGAGGCCTCCAAGCCCCAACCATGCCCCCGCCGGGGCGACTTCGCACCCCCAGCGGACCCCCAGGCGATCCTCAGCCGGCCCCCCAGTGACCGGAGGGGGGCTTGCGCCGCCGAAGCGGGCGCGGCGGCCAACCGGCCGGCCTGCGTTCGGACGGGCCGATCGGCTAGAGGCCTTGGGGGCATACCCGGTGGGGTGCCGCCACCAGTGCCCCCCCCTGTCCTTCGGAGGTCCGCGGTGTCCCTGTTGCGCTCCGGCCCCCGGCTCGCCCTCGGTGGGATTGCTTCGCTGGTCGTTGTTTTGGCCTCGGCCTGCAGCCAGTCCCTCGCCGATTGCCCCGACGCGGGCTGCCGGGTGCAGCGCGTCGAGGGGGCGTTCCGCGACGATCCCCTCGCCACGCTGCAGACCGTCGGGGCGCTCCCCGACCCGCTGGAGCAGGCCGCGCTGGTGGAGGCGCTGGTCTACGCCTTCCCCAACCAAGCGGGCGCCATCTGCCGCGTGGCCCCGGCGGGGTCCTTGGCGGCCACCCGCTGCCAGCAGCTCGCCCTGCGCCCGCACCTCTACGCCGACCCGGTGCTCGCTTCGGCCCCGCGCCTGAGCCGGGTCGCGTCGGGGCCGGGGAGCTCACTCCCGCCGCCGACCGATCGGCCTACGCCCTGGGCGGCCGTCCCGGTGGACGCGGCCGCGCTGCGCGGCGACTGCGGCGAGCGCCCCACCTGCCTCGCCGACGCCGCCCTGCGTCGGGCCGCCGCGGGCGAGGCCCCGGCCGCTGGCCAGCTCTGCCTGCTCGCCTGGCCCGAGGGCAGCGTGGTGCGCGACGAGTGTGTCTTTCAGGTGGCCGAGCGGCTGGTCCTGACCTGGGGCAGCGGTCGGGCGGCAGAGGGCCTCGCCGTCTGCGCGGGCGCCGGCGCGCTCGCTGAACACTGCACGCAGCACATTGTTTTGCTCGCGCTGCCCGCCGCGCCCCCGGCTGACCGGGCCGATCGCCCGAGCCTCGACGCGATGGTGGCCTATGTGCAGCAGCTCGAGGCCGCGGCCTCTCCGGCCTTGTCGGCGAGCTTCGTGGATCTCGCCTGGTCAGCCTGGACCCACGCCGCGGTCTCCTTGTCCGCCACCGCCAACGGGCGGCTGATGGCGGCCGTGCCCCCGTCGGCCGCGCCCCACGTCCGCATGGCCGAGGCCTGGCGCTACGCGATGCTGCACCCCGACGCGGCTGGCGGCCTTCAGCACGGTCCGGCCGCCCTGCAGGCGAGCTTGGGCGCGGGCGGCGCGCTGCTCGAGGCCCCCGTGCCCCGGCCCCCCGGCCGCACCAACGCACCCCAAGCGCGGGCGCTCTGGCGCTTCGACCGGGACGCGGGCGAGGCCGCCCTGCCTGCCGCCCACGCGCTCGGGGCCGGGCGCCGGTTGGTCGCGGCCGATCCGCTCGTGGACCTGCAGATCGCCCTACTGGAGGCCTATGGGCGCATGCCCAAGCCAGACATCCTGCCACTGCTCTCGGGGATCATTGGGAGCGAGGCGCCCTTTGAGCTCCGCTGGACCGCGGCGCGGCTGTCGGCCGATCTGGAGCCGCAGGCCGCCGAGGCGCTGATCGGCAAGGACCCCGATCCCCGCGTCGACGAGGCGATCCGCTTGGGCTTGGTTCGACCGGACACGACCAAATAGCGGCGCCGGGGGCCTTCAGCTCGGGTCGGCCTTGGGCGGGCCCTGCTGGCTGATCAGGGGCCGGATCCACGCGGCCACCGTGTGCAGGGGCTCGGGGTTGAGCTTCCACAGCCGCTCGCGGCCGCGCCACACGTCCGCGACGAGGCCCACGTCGGCGAGCACCCGCAGGTGTTTGGACACTGCCTGCCGGCTGACCGGCGCTTTGGCGGCGAGGTGGGTGGCAGAGAGCAGCGCGCCGTCTTCGAGCCGCGCGAGCAGCTCCAGGCGGGTGGCGTCTCCGAGGGCGGCGAAGACCCGCGCGTCGGGTCGGGGCGGAGCGACCATGAGCGACCTGGGGAGGCAGTGGGGGAGGCCAGCGGGGGAGGCCAGTCGGGGAGCGTGGCGCCGGCCGGCGCGGGGCGCCCGGCGGACCGGGGCGCTCGTCTGTCCCAGTCTCACACGGTTGGGTAGATCTTGCCCGTACGAGCCAAACGAAGACTGCGGATCTTGTGGGGTCAGTGCAATGCTTGTGTTGCACACTGGGGGCCGCTGTCGGCTGGCCCCGCGGAGGCCGCTCCACAGAACGCGCCAAGATCAAGCAGTCGCTCCGAGCGCCGCGCGCGGGTCGGCGGGGCGTCGGGGCGGGCGTTGAATGGGTCAGCTTAGGCCAAGCCCGGCCCGAGGGGTGGAGCCGCGGCGGGGACCGGCGCTTCGGGTGGCGCGGCGGGGGCCTCGGGCGCCCAGGCCCGCAGGAAGCGGTCGAGGTGGGCCTCCAGCAGCGCGTCGATCTCCAAGGGGCGGCACCGGGCGCCGCGGAAGGAGTCCTGGTGCAGCAGGGCCACGAGCAGCGGGGCGACCAGCTCGATGGCCGCGAGGCGGGGGTCACCGGGGGAGAGCTGGCCCTCGGCTTGCCACGCGGCGATCAGCCGCTCGAAGGTCTGGAGGAGGGGCTCCAGCATGTAATTCACGAAGGCGGGCCCGAGCGCGTCGTGGCCCATGCCGGACTGGATGCCGCGCTCCAGCAGCATGTTGAGGCCGTGCCGCCAGCCCACCACCAGCCAGCGGGCGTTTCGGCGCAGGGCCTCGTCGGCGGTGCGCGGGGCGGGCTCGGGCAGCGGGTTCTTTCCGCTCAAGGTGGCCCAGTGGGCCATCAAGGCGAGGAGCAGGTCCTCGTGTCCGCCGAAGTAGTGGCGCAGGGTGCTGCGGCTGGCGCCCGCGGCCTCGGCCAAGCCGGCGAAGCTCGACAAGTGGGCCGGCGAGGCGATGACCGCCGCCGTCATGCGCTGGAGCAAGCCCAGGCGCGCCTCAGCGAAGTCGTTGTTTCGGGTGCCGGGGGGACGTGCCATAGGACCTCGGCCCGCAGCTAGCCTGCTGGGCGCCCGATCGCCGTCGGGCTCCGACTTGACCTGGATCAGCCCGCGCCGCTTCTGCCAATGTTTACGTTGTTTTGCTCCACCCGCGGCCCGCGGCGGCCCACCGCGCCCCGCTGGACCGCCCGGCGCGCCCCGAGCGGATAGGGGCGGGCATGTCGGCCGAACCGTGGCGCTCCACCGATGCTGAGCTCGACGCCCGCGTGGCGCACATGCTCGCGCGCGACAGCCTCAACCTCGGCCAGAGCAGCGACCAAGATCGGCTGATGCTGATGTTGACGCGCTCCTGCGAATTGCGGTGCAGCTACTGCTTCGTGGGCCTCACCGAAGCCGGGCGCGGGCAGGACCACCCCGGCGCCGCCGACCCCGTGACCCTCGCCGAGCCCCCGGGCCAGCCGGTCGGCGACATGTCCGCCGCCACCCTACAGCGGGCGGTCGATTGGCTGATGCGCTCCGAGCGAGAGCGCCTTGGCCTACAGTTTTTTGGTGGCGAGCCCACCCGGCGCTTCACCCATGTGCGGGCGGCCATGCGCTACGCCCTGCAGCACCCCCAGCGGGCCGGGCGCCCCCTCGAATTCTTGCTCACCACCAACGGCCTGAGCCTCAACGCCGCGCGGCTCGGCGTACTCGACGGCCTTCCCCTGACCGTGCAGTTCAGCCTCGACGGCGACGCGGTGGGCAGCCGCTTTCGGCGGGGGCACGTCGCTTCGGCCGAGGTGGTGGGCCAGGCCACCGAGCGCGCCATCGACGCCCTGCAGCAGAGCGGCCTCTCCTGGTTCATGAACGCCACGCTGCCGCCGGCGGCCGCCGAGGAGGTCGAGGCCCGCTACGCATGGGCCCGTGCTCGCGGGGTGCCGGCCTTGCAGCTCAACTATGCGACAGGCATGGACTGGCGGCCGGAGCAGCAGGCGGCCTACCTGCGCGGCCTGTGGGCGGTGCTCGGGGACCACCGGGCCCGGCCCGAGGGCCTGCGCTTGTTGAACTGGGCCAACGGCGCCGACCCCGCCCCGCTGTGCGGCGACATGATCGTCGACGTCGATGGCGGCGTCTATCAGGTGGGGGCGCTGTTTCACGAGCGGCGGAGCCCGGCGCTCAAGGCCAGCTACCGCATCGGCCACCTCGATGGCCTTCAGGCCGGCCGCTTCACCGATCGGCGCTGGCGGCTCAGCGAGCTCGCGGCGCGCACCCGGCAGGCGCTGTCCGGGCGACCGCTGGAGATCTTCTTCGACAACGTCCGGCTCGGCGCCGCGGTCGATCTGCTGGTCGAGCGGGCCCGCGCCCTCGGAGCACCGCCATGAGCTTCGACCCCGCCGATCGCGCCCAGCTCCCCTTCCTCGACGCGCTGGAGGGCTTGGCCCACGTCTTTTTGGAGGAGGCGCTGGCCCTCCCCGACGCCGCCTTCCTGCCCTTGCCCGACGCCGCGGCCAACACCCAGGGCCGCTGGGAGGTCTGCTTGCTCAAGCTCGACCTCTACGCCGATGATTTTCCTCAGGCCTTGCTGCAGGACAACCGGGTCCGCTGCCCGCAGACCTGGGCGGCCATCGCCGGCCTCGCCGGGCTGACGGTGGCCGGCTTCATGCGGCTCGCGCCCGGCTCGGAGATCAAGCCCCACCGGGATCGGCGCGAAGATGACGTGATCCGCGTGCATGTGGGCCTGCAGCTCCCCGAACACGAGCGGTCCTACTGGCCCGAGGGCACGGCCCGGCTGATGGACATCCGGCAGCTCCACGCCGCCCGCAACCCCTCGGCGCAAGACCGGCTCACCCTCTGCTGTGACTTTCGCCTCGGCGTGCCGGTGCCCGAGGGCGCGATCCCGCCGTGGAGCCCCGAGCTTTCGCCCGAGCCGCCCCGCTCGGACCTCTCCACTTTGGCGAAGGCTTAGGCGAAGGCCCGCAGCCCCGCCCCGCCGTGGGCGCGCAGGTGGGCCTCGACCACGCCGGGGCAGGCCGGCCGCGCGGCGCAGCCCCCGCAGATCGGCGCGAAGCCCTGGCGTTGGGTGCGGAAGTACAGCCCGATGGTGTCGGCCGCCCCGCGCGGCAGCCCCGGCGCGAGGCAGGCGGGGAAGCCGACGAGGCGCAGCGGCACCTCCGCGGGCCAGGTGCCGAGGAGGTCGCCGAGCTCGGGCAAAGCGAGCGCCTCCCGCGCCCAGTCAAACTGCCCCTCTTTGTCGCGCAGCGGCGCCAAGGCGAGGGTCGTCCCCCAGCGCGCCGACACCATCTGGGCCAGCGGGACCAAGGCCGCGGCCGTCCGCCGGAGCGCCAAGGTGTGCACCTCCACCCGGACGCCCTCGGCCGCCGCGGCGTCGAGGGCCGCCACCAGCACTTCGAAGGCCGGCGCGCCGACAATGGCGTCGTGCACGTCGGGCTCAGCGGCGTACAGCGGCACGGCCACCGCCCGCAGGCCGGCCTTCACCCAGGCGGCGCGGCGCCCAGCCGCGGCCAGCGGCGTGCCCGAGCTCATCAGCTCCACGTGATCAAAGCCTTGACGCTGGGCCAAGGCGAGGAGCCGGTCGAAGTCCGGGTGCAGCAAGGGCTCGTTGCCCGCGACGATGAGGCGCCCGCCCTCCGCCGGCAAGGCGGGCGAGAGGTGGGCCTCGATGGCGGACCAGGGGGTGCGGTCCTCGGCCCGTCGGTCGGAGGTGCCGCCGCTGGCGCAGAAGAAGCAGCGGAAGGCGCAGGCGTTGTACAGCACGAGCAGGCGCACCGGCGGGAGGCCCCAGGCGCGCAGGGCAGCGTGCTGCTCGGCCACCCCGGCGGTCAGCACCCCGCGGGCGGCCGGGTCTTCGTGGGCGGGCGCAGCGGTGGCGGCGGGGGGCGCTCGGCGCATCGGGGCTCCACGGGGCGGGCCGGGGCCCGTATCCGCCTCCTGCCCGGCGCGGCCTCCGCGCGAATGGCCTGGGGGCGCCGACGGGGGCGGGGCGGCGGCGGGGCTGGGCGGCCCAGCGGCCCGGGCGTGGTAGGCTTCGGCCCAGGTGGGGGCGCGGTCGCCCCGGCGCCGGGGGTGTGTATGCAGCGCGTGGGTCGTTCTTTTCAGCGGGTGCTCTTGGTGCTGACCCTCGCCGCCTGCTCCTCGCCGCTGCGCCTCAAGGGCGAGGACAGCGGGCCCGTCGCCGGCGCGGGCGGGGATGGCGCGGCGGCCGCCGACCTCGACGGCGATGGCGTCCGCAGCGACCTTGACTGCGACGACGGCGACCCCGCGCGCTTCCCCGGCGCCGCCGAGCTGTGCAACGCCCAAGATGACGACTGCGACGGCGAGATCGACGAGGGCGTCCAGCTGGAGTGGTGGACCGACGGCGATGGGGACGGCTTTGGCGCGCCCGGGGCCGTTCTGGGCTGCGCGGCGCCGGCGGGCGCGGCCGACCAGGGCGGGGACTGCGACGACCTCGACCCCCTGCGGCACCCGGGCGCCGAGGAGCGCTGCAACGAGCAAGACGACGACTGCGACGCCGAGATCGACGAGGGCCTGAGCCCGCCGACCTGGTGGCCCGACGGCGACGGGGACGGGGTGGGCGGCGGTGGCGCGCCGATCGTGGCCTGCGCGCCGGGCCTGGGCTGGGCGCTCTCGAGCGGAGACTGCGACGACGCCGACCCCACGGTCTTTCCCGGCAAGCGCGAGGACTGCGACGCCCGCGACGACGACTGCTCGGGCCTCGCCGACGACACGGCGGTCTGCCCCTGTGTTGTGGAGCACCGGGGCACCCAACCCTATCTGTTCTGCACCACCGGCGCCGACTGGGCGGCGGCCCAGGCGGGCTGCGCCTCGGTCGGCTACCACCTCGCCGACGTGCAAGACGCCGTGGAGGACGACTGGCTCGCCGTCACCGCCGCCACCTACGCCAGCACCTACTGGTGGATGGGGGCCAACGACCAGACCGCCGAGGGCACCTGGACCTGGGCGTCGGGCGAGGCCTGGGGCTACACCCATTGGTGCCCCTCGGAGCCCAACAATGGACACGGCCTCGAGTGTGTGTCCACCACCGAAGAGGACTGCGGCGTGCTCGGCTGGCAGGCCGGCGGCTGCTGGAACGACTACCCCTGCACCTGCGCGGCGGGCCAAGGTCAGCCTTATTACTACATTTGCGAGGCCTGACACCGCAGGTCCCGGGCGGCGGGGGCGCCCCGCCGGCGGGGCCGGCGGCGGCCCTCCGGCTGGGCTCGGCCCTGCGGCCTCGGTCGCGCGGGCGCGTCCCGCGCTGCGCGCGTCCCGCCGGCCGGCCTGGCGCGCGCGAGGCGACGTGCTCAACGTGGCGTGATTGAGGCAATTCTCATGGGTGCGCGCGAAGACCGCGGCTTCGCGCGCGGCCGCGAAGACCGCGGCTTCGCGTCTTTGCGCTCGGCCGCGAAGACCGCGGCTTCGCGTCGTTGCGCTCGGCCGCGA
>CANHON010000074.1 GCA_947462115.1 Deltaproteobacteria bacterium
CGACCGATGAGCTCTTCGGTCTTGCCGGAGAACATGCAGCCCGTGATGACCTCGATCCAGCCGACGCCTTGGGGGGTGAGGTGAGGGTATCCGACCATGGGCGCCGGCTAACCTGGGCGCCTCCGATCCGGCCGCCGGGCGCGCCCCGATCCCCCAGGGGTCCGCACGGATTCGCTCAAAACAACTTAGGGCAAGTCATTCTCGGGCAGCAGGTACAGGGCGGCGATCCGGCGCCCGCCCGCCGCCCGCTCGACCAGCAGGCGCGCGCCTTGGCCCTGCAGCCCGGCCTCCAGCGCCGGCGCCTCGACGAGGCCGGGATCGTCCAAGGCCAAGAAGATCAGGCGGATGTCCTGGTCGGCCAGCGCGCGCACGAGGTCGATGGGCAAGGCCCCGCCGCGGCCCCGGGCCACCCGGTCGAAGGCCAAAAAGGGCTCGAGCAGCTTGGCCTCGCGGGCCACCCCCACGCTGTTGAAGTCGGGCACCCAGGGGCTCGGCCGGCCGTGGCAGGTCTGGGCGAACAGCACCGCCCGCGCGCGCCCCCGCGAGGGGTTGGGGCGCCCCGGCGGCAGCCCGACCGGGCCCGGCACCACCAGCAGGGCGCCCGCGGGGAGCGGGCCGGTGTCGCGGGCCGCCTCGTCGAGAAGAGCGCAGGGGAGGGGATCGCTGGGGTCAGCCCCCGGCAGGATCGGCTCGATGGGCGACAGCAGCAGCCCCTCGGCGAGGATGAGGGCCGGCAGCCAGCGCCGGGCCCGCCGCTGGTCGGCCCAGCGCCCCGCCGCGAGGCCGAGGCCCAGCAGCGCGCCGGCGTGCCAGCGGTAGGGGAAGCGCAGCATCGCGAAGCCGGGGAGGGCGTACCACGGGCCGATCCCGAAGCTGAGCGCGCCGAAGACCGCGGCGAGCCCGAGGCCCGGCCCGCGGCCGAGCAGGGCGGCGCCGCCGAGGGCGAGGCCAACGAAAGTGTTGATCGCGAACGGCTGTAGGCCAGGGAGGGCGCCCGGTCGGGGGAGGGTGAGCGCCGCGCCCATCGCGGCCCGCACCGCCGGATCCAGCGGAGCGCCCGCGGGAAAAGCCTGCAAAAACCGGAGCAAGGCCGGCAGCGCGAGCGCGAGGCCGAGGAAGGCCCACCACCGCCCGGGCCGGCGCAGCCCGACGAGGCCCACCAGCGCGCAGCCCACGGCCCCGAGGTACCAGCTCGCGAGCAGGCACAGGGCCAAGGACAGGGCCGCGAGGGCGTGGCGGCCGCGGCCGAGCGCGCCGAGCAGCAAGGCGAGGGGCCAACCGTCGGTCCCCTCGACGATGCCCTCCACCGCGTAGCCTTGGAAGAAGGGGCTGCAGCCAAAGGCCACCGCGAGGGTGAGCGCGCCGCTGCGCCGGAGGCCCCAGCCGGCCGCGGCCCAGCCGGCGCAGAGCACGGTCAGGCCGCGCGCCAGCAGCAGCAGCAGGTTCCAGCTGTGGCGCAGGCCGAGGACCGGCAGCAGGGGGCCCGCCAGCCAGCCGTGGATCGGGCTGCTGTAGACCCAGGGCATGCCGGCCGGCGCGCCGAGCAGGGCCGTCTCGTTGGGCACCGCCGGCCAGGCCGCGGCGGAGGCCCAGAGGCCCCAGACCGCCGGATAGAGGTCGGTCCAGCCGTGGCCGAGGAGCTGCCCAGAAAGCAGCGCCGGCAGCGCAGGCAGCACCGCCCAGAGGGCCGCGAGCCCGAGCAGCGGGGCCCAGGGCGTGGTGGGTCGGCGGGGCGGGTGCAGCGGCGCCTCCACGCTGGGGCGGTTCGAGGCGCGCGGCCGGATAGCCGTCCTGGTGCGCGTCGCGCGCCCCGACTGGTGCGCGTCGCCCGCCCGCCTAACGCCCGACCGAGGCCCGCGTGCCCCCCATGGACCTGCTCCTCTCCAGCGGATTTTTGGCCTTCGCTCGCCACATTGGCGTGCTGCGCGCGATCGAGGCGCGCCAGGTCCCCATCGACGGCGTTTTTGGCACCTCGAGCGGCGCGCTGGTGGGGGCGCTGTGGGCCGCCGGCCACTCCAGCGAGGCCATCGAGGCGGAGCTCCACACCATCCGGCCGATCAGCCTGATGGGCGGGCACTGGGCGGTGCACCGCGGCCTGTTCTCGATGGGGCCGGTCATCGCCCACCTCCGCGGGCTCCTGCCGGCGCGCGTCGAGGCGCTCCCGCGCCCGCTTGGCCTCGGTGTGCAGGAACCTTCGGGTCGCTTCGCCTGGCGCACCGGGGGGCCCCTGCCCGAGCTGGTGGCGGCCTCCTGCGCCATGCCGTTGGTCTTCGCGCCGGTCGAGGTCGAGGGCCTCGCGCTGCGCGACGGGGGCGCCGCTGACCGCCTCGGCGCCGATCCCCACCGAAGGCTCCGGGGAGAGGGCCGGCGGGTGCTGCACCGGGTGCGGCGCAGCGCCGGCGTCGACCAGCCCGACGACCTGCGCGGCGACCTGCTCATCGAGAGCGAGCGCTCCGGCGCCACCTTCTGGTCGCTCGGCGATCTGGGCCGACAGGTGGCCGAGAGCCGCGACCGGGCGCTGGCGGTCTTCGACGCCCTCGACGGGCCGGGGAGGCCCGCTTCCAGCGCCGACCGTTGAGCCAAGACAGGGTCGTCTTGGCGTTCAAACAGTCATGTTTGAAACCGGTGGTGACAGACACTTCTGTATTTTCGAGCTTCGGCCCGGGCAATCCGCCGGTCGCTCAGAAGACCCGGGGGGCCAGCGTCAGGCCAGCGGCGCGGGCCGCTTTGCTCACCGCGGTGACGAGGTTGAAGTCGCCGGACTGGTCCGCGACCTCTTGGGCGGCCTCGATGGCGCCGACCGTGGCCGAGGGGCTGCGGGCGAGGGCCAACAGGGCCAGCACCTCCCCGCGGGCGTCGCCGTCGGCGCGGGCCAGCGCGGCGCAGTGGGCGGCGAGGCGGGCGCCCTCCTCGACCTCCCCGCGGTCAAAGGCGGCCAAGGCGCGTCCGATGTCGGTGCCCTCGTCCGGCGGCGGGGGCCGGCTCGCCATCAGCCGCTGCATGAGCTGCGCCTGAAGGCCCGCCAGCGCGGCGTCTCCTTCGGTGTCGCCGAGGGACTGGGCGAGGCCCCGGGCCCGGCGCAGGGCCTGGCGGGCGCGGGGGCCTTCGCCCACATCGACCGCGGCTTGGGCCTCCCAGGCCAACAGGCGCGCGAGCAGGGCCGGGCGGTCGGCGGCGGCCACCTGGGCCTCGGCGCAGAGCCCCAGGGCCTCCCGGGGCGCGCCGCGCGCGATGGCCTGGTAGACGTGCAAGGCGAGGTGGTCGGGATCTTGGCGCTCAGACCCGTCGATGGGCGCGGGCGCTTGGACCCGCGGGCCGGGCAGCGAGGCGGCGCCGGGCCAGAGGTGCTCAGCCATGGGCCCGCCCCAGCGCCTTGAGGGCGAGCCGCGCGGCGTCGGCCTCGAGCTCGGCGGGCACCACCATCACCCCGGGCGGGAGGCCACCCTGGGTGAGGCGCTCCAGCGCGAGGCCCAGCGCGGCGAAGTGCACGAGCAGGGGCTCCGGCGAGCCGGCGTTCATCACGATGTTGAGGGGATGCCCGTCCGCCAACACGATCACGCGCGGGCCGTCCTCCAGCTGGTAGGCGACCACCTTGTCGGCGATCTGATCGTAGGCCGCGCTCGCGCCCTTGATCCCGACGACGTCGATCTCGTGATCACCGTGCCCTGCGTTGATCAGCACGAGGCCGTGGCGGGCCGGGCGCAGCTCCTCGGGCCCGATGACCCCGCGGCCGCCGGTGGCCGTGACCACCAAGCCGACGCGCTTGAGGGCATCCTCGAGCGTGGGCGTGGGGTAGCCGTCGTAGTGGGCGACGAGCTGGAGGATGGGGTCCCGCTCCACCACCTCGACCGCCGCGCCGCCGGCCCGGGCGTAGGCCGCGAGCCCGCGCCCGACCGGGCCGTAGCCGATGACGCCCACCCGCCGGCCGGAGAGGTGAACGCCGGTGAGCTGCTGAACGGCCTGCCAGAGGCCCTCCCCGACGCCGTGGCGGTTCTCGACCCCGGGCTTGAGGCGGCCGTCGTTGAGGTCGATGACCGGGAAGGGCGGCTGGAGGCCCTTGAGGCGCTCGCTGCCGCTTTTGGTCAGCTCGACGGCCCCGCGGAGCTGGGCGGCGGCCTCGGGCCGGCGGGCCAGCAGCGTGCCGATGAGGTTGGCCCCAGCGTCCACGAGCAGATCGGGCTCCTCGTCGAGGACCAGCATCTGGTGGTCTTTGCGGCTGCCGGCGCTGTGTACGACCATGCCGGCGGAGCGGAGCAGCTCGACCACGCTGCCGTCGGTGGTGGCCTCGCTGGCCCCGCAGACCACGAAGCGGCCGCCGCCGAGGGCCAGCTCCTGCAGCAGCGCGCCGACGAAGGAGGTGAGGTGCGCGGAGACCCCGACCGTCAGGCCCTCGAAGGGGCGCTTGGCCGCGAGCCGGTTGCCCAGCAGGGGCATGATGGGAAAAAAGGCGTTGACCCTGGCGATCTCAGAAGCAGCCTTCGCAGCTCGACCCGACATGTTCGCTCCGGAGCGTGGGTTGCCGTCTCTGGCGCCGCCGAAGCAGCACCCGGAGCGGCAGGACTAATGCAGCCGTGGCGCCAAAGCAGCAGCAGCCCAGCCCGCCGTCGGCGTCATCGGCCCGGGCCACGTCGACCGTGAAGGCGAGCTCGCCGGAACCGCCGTCGTCGTCGGTTGCGAGCACCACCACCCGCCACGCGCCGAGGTCGGCCTCGCTGGGATTGAAGCGCACGACGCCATCTTGACGGATCGTGAGGCCCGGGGGCGCGCCCTCCACCGACCAGCGGACCGCGTCGAGGGCGCCCAGATCGAGGCTGCGGAAGGTGCGGCGGAGGGGCGCGCCGCCGTCGGCCAGCCCGAGGCCGCTGTCCTCGCCTTCAGGCTCCAGGATCAGCTGGACCGGCGCCGCCGAGCCGGTGACCACCGGGGGCACGTTGGTGACCGCCCCGCGCGCCAAGGCCGCGCCGCGCCGACCGTCGGGGCTGCGGACCTCGACAATGACCTCCAGCGCGCCATCGTCCACGAGCTCGCAGCGCAGCTCGTGCGCCAGGGGGCCCCGATCCGGCGCCGGGAGCAGCCCGCAGCGGGCGACCGTGGGCGGCGGCCCGGCGAGGATGCGCGGATCCTGCGCGCAGCCCTGGAGCTCCACCGCCGCGGTCCACACCGCGCCCTCGTTCTTCACCGGCACGTGCACCGTCACCGCGGCGCCTGGCTCGTCGATCTCACCGTCACAGTCGTCGTCTTCGCCGTTGCACCGCTCGGGGGCCTCGGCGTAGACCGCGGGATCGGCCTCGTCGCAGTCGCCCTCCGCGGCGGACTGACCGTCGCCATCGGCGTCTTCGTCCTCTGCGCTCGGTGGCGGGGGCTGCGCGCCGGGGGCCGAGCCGCCCTCGAGCCGGGGCCCGGTCATCGTCGCGCCCGAGGGCAGCGGGGACCCCGACGGCCGGGATCGGGGCGAAGGGACCGCCGGCGTCGCCCCGGGCGCGGTGGAGGGGGCCAGGCCCGCCTCTGGCAGCGCGCTGTCGACGCCCCGCTGCGCGCCGCTGTCCGCGCGGGGATCGCAGCCCATCGCCCAGACCAGCGCGAGCGACAGGGCTGTGAAGATGGTGCGTCGCATCGCGGTGCAAGCCCTGAAGATGGCGGAGCGCGGGGGCCGAGGCCAGCGGCCGCCCGTCGAGAGCGCCGCGGTGGGGCGCCAAGCCGACGCGCCCGCTCGATAACCGGCCGGGCCCCCGCGACGGGCCCGAAACAGGCACCGGGCCGAGCCCCGCGCTACAAGGCGGCCGACGATGGCGCTGCCGCCCAACCCTGCGGCGCGGCGCTGATCTTTTTGGGCGCCCGTCGCGCGCGCGGCCCCGCTCCTCCGACCCCCACCAGCTGAGCGGCGCCCCAGACGGCGCCCCCCGGGAGATCCAGTGGCTGAGAACTACAAGGTGCACGACATCGGCCTCGCAGAGGCCGGCATGATGAAGATCGAGTGGGCCGAGGCCCGCATGCCCGTGCTGATGGCGCTCCGCGAGCGCTACCGCGAGAGCCAGCCCCTCAAGGGCCACCGCATCGCCGGCTGCCTCCACGTCACCAAGGAGACCGCCGTCCTCATCCGCACCTTGAAGGCCGCGGGCGCCGAGATCTCCTGGTCGGGCTGCAACCCGCTGTCCACCAGCGACGAGATCGCCGCGGCGCTGGCCGCCGAGGGCATCTCGATCTACGCCTGGCACGGCCTCTCCGTCGAGGAGTTCTACTGGTGCATCGACCGCACCCTCGACTTCAAGCCCACGCTGACCCTCGATGACGGCGCTGACCTCATCACCCGCGTGCACACCAAGTACCCCGAGCTCGCCGAGTTCGTGGTCGGCGGCACCGAAGAGACCACCACCGGCGTGCACCGCCTCCGGGCCATGGCCGCGGCCGGCAAGCTGCTCTACCCGGTGCTCGCGATCAACGACGCCGAGACCAAGTGGGAGTTCGACAACGTCTACGGCACCGGCCAGAGCAGCCTCGACGGCATCCTGCGCGCCACCAGCGTGCTCCTCGCCGGCAAGAACTTCGTGGTCGGCGGCTACGGCCACTGCGGCCGCGGCGTCGCGGACCGGGCCAAGGGCATGGGCGCCCACGTCGCCTGCACCGAGGTCGACGCCATCGCCGCCCTCAAGGCCACCCTCGAGGGCGTCCGCGTGATGCAGATGGACGAGGCCGCCGCCTGGGGCGACATCTTCATCACCGCCACCGGCATGAAGGACATCATCGTCGGCCGGCACTTCGACGTGATGAAGGACGGCGCCATCGTCTGCAACACCGGCCACTACGACTGCGAGATCAACCTCGGCGACCTGGCGGCCCGCTCCAAGAGCAAGCGCACCATCCGCGACAACTGCGAGGAGTACGTGCTCCACGACGGTCGCCGCGTCTACGTGCTCGGCCAGGGCCGCCTCGTGAACCTGTCGGCCGCCGAGGGTCACCCCTCCGAGGTCATGGACATGAGCTTCGCCAACCAGTTCTTGGGCATGGTCCACATGGCCGAGAAGGGCAAGAGCCTCGCGGCGACGGTGCACGACATCCCCCGCGCCCAGGACCTCGAGCTCGCCACGCTCAAGCTCGCGACCATGGGCTGCAAGATCGACAAGCTCACCGAAGAGCAGATCACCTACGCCGACAACTACCTCGAAGGCACCTGAGGTCGTCGGCGGGCGCCGCCGCGCCGCTCAGCCCCGACGGGCGGCGGCGGGGCGGACCCAGGCCTCGATCCAGTTGGTCAAGATCCGCTGCCCGTGGTCGGTCTCGACCACCGGCGCGCTCAGGCCCCGCACCTCGATGAGCCGGGCCATCGCGCCCGCCCCGAGCTCCGGGTGGAACTGCACGGCGCGCAGCTGAGGGCCCATCGCAAAGGCCTGCCAGGCGGTGTTGTCGTTGCCTGCGAGCAGCTCGGCTCCTTGTGGCGGCTGCACCAGAATGTCCTTGTGGGTGCTCTGCACGCACAGCACGTCGGGGAGCCCGGCGAACAGCGGGTCCGCGCGGCCCGCGGCGGTCAGCGGCACCGAGATGCTGCCGTACTCGCCGCCGTTGGGGTTGCTCTCGACGCGCCCGCCCGCCGCTTCGCCCACGACCTGGTGCCCGAAGCAGACGGCGAGCACCGGGTGCCCGGCGGCCGCGGCGGCCCGGGCCCACTGACCGAGGGACGGCATCCACCCGGCCTCGTCGCGCACCGACAGCGGCGAGCCGGAGATCAACACCCCATCAAAATCAGCGGGATCGGGCAGGGGCTGGCCCAGGTAGGCGGCCACGAGCTGCAGGCGCACGCCCAGGGGCTCCAGCGCCGCGCGGAACCAGTCGTCGTAGTCGCCGTGCGTCTCGACGAGGGCAGGGGTGGTGGTGCCGGACTTGACGAGGAGGACGTTCACAAGGCGATCCACGGGCGCTCCGGGAGAAGGGCGCCCCTGTCTATCCGACCGCCGCCGACCGCCGCCCCTCAGACCCCAAAGCAGTCGCGGACGAGCTCGCGGACGACCGCCGGGAGCTGGGCGTAGATCACCGCCCGGTACCGCAGGCCACGCCCGGCCCGGGCCAAGCGCTCGCAGGTTCGGGTGCCTTGGCGCTCCTCGCGGCCGACCTGAACGACGTGCAGGCGCGGAAAGCGGGGGGCGACCCGCACGGGATCCCAGCCCACATTGGCGACCCCATCGGTCAAGATCACGCCCACCCGCTCGCGGAGCCGCGCCCGGCCGAGCTCCTCGACCCCCATCAGCAGCCCCGCCTCGATGTTGGTGTAGCCCTGGGCCGGCACGCCGAGGATGCGCCGCACGAGCTCGCGGGCGCTGAGCTCTTCGCCGGCCCGCACGAGGCGATGCGCCACGGTGTCGAAGGCGATGACCGAGACCCGCTCGAGCTTGAGCTTGAGGATCGCCGCCGCGAGCGCGGTCAGCGCCACCTTCTCGCCGGTCATCGACAGGCTCATGTCGAGCATCAGGCAGAGCTCGACCTCGCGCGGCTGCACCCGGCTGAGGACCAAGGACTCGCGCTGCCAGGGGAGGGGCTGCTCGAGGGTGGCCTCCAGATCGAGCTCCCCGTCGGCCGGGAGGCGGTCCTCGACCCGCTCGGTGGGCCGCGAGGTGTGCCGAAGCAAGGCGCGGGCCCGGCCGAGGATCTCCTCCACCGCCCGCTCCTCGACGATCCGGCGCAGGTGAGGCGGCAGCAGCCCCTTGAGCCGGTGGAAGTGCTGGGCCGCCTCCCAGCCCGCCGGCAGCTCCGCGGCCTGGGCCGAGCTGTCGGGCTGCGCGATAAAGGGTTGATACCGCTCGGGAGCATCGCGGCTCGCCATGGTGGCGGAGCGGGTGAGGTTCAGGGTCGGCTTGATGGGGGCCTCAGCCCCAGGCTTTTTTTTTCCAGCTCCTCCAGCAGCTGCTCCATCGGCGTCTCGCGGGCGTCCACCAGCTCGATGCGGGTGGGCAAGGCGAGGGCCGCGGCCGCGCGCAGGTCGCCGCCGAGCACCGTGGCGAGATCGGCGATGGCCACGGCCGCCCGGACGCTGGCGCCCCGACGGATGCGTGGATCATTCCGGGTGGCGCGGGCGATGGCCACCGCGCCGGCCACGATGTCTGGGGCCGGCTGGGTGCGCGCCTGCTGGCTCACGATGATCTGCTCGTCATCGTCACTCTGGTAGCCGAGCCGCACCAGCTCAAAGCGGTCGAGCAGGGCCTCGGAGAGGTGGCCGGTGGCGACAAACTCCGCCGGGTTCTGGGTGGCGATGACCACGAAGCCGGGGGCCGCCCGCACCACGCCGAGGTGCGGCACGTAGACGATGCCCTCGTCCAGGGCGGGCAGCAGCACGTTCTGGACGCCCTCGGGCATGCGGTTGAGCTCGTTGATGAACAGCAGGGCGCCCTGGCGCATGGCGGCGACCAGCGGCCCATCGACGAACAGCTCCGGCAGGTAGCCGCGGGCCAGCACACCCGGCGGATCGAAGTGCCCGACGAGCTTGGCCTCGGTGTAGCGGCCGTCGCCGTCCACCCGCACAAAGCCGCGGCCCAGGCCCTCGGCCACCGCCCGGGCGAGCGCCGTCTTGCCGACGCCCACAGGCCCCTCCAGCAGGGCGTTTCGGTCGGTCTGCACGCAGGCGGCCAGGCTGCGCAATTCGGCCCGCCGGCCGACGATGCGGTGGGCGACCGCCACCGCTTCCGGCTCAAAAGTCTGGATCAACGGGCCATTTTCGGACGACATCCTTCCCCCAAGCCGGCGACAGGGCCGCCAGCGCGCCGCCCAGACGACCCTGGACCCGCGACCGCCCCGGCGCTAACCGACCGCGGCGGGCGTGTCGGGCGCGCCCCGAGAAGGACGGGCCAACGATGAGCGACCTGAGCAAGCCAAAGAGCGAAAACATTGTCTGGCACGCTGAAACCGTCGATCGCGCGCGACGGGCCGAGGCCATGGGCAGCCGCGGGGCGGTGGTCTGGCTGACCGGGCTGTCGGGCTCGGGCAAAAGCACCATCGCGCGCCGCGCCGAGGAGCTGCTGCTGGCCCGCGGCGTGCACGCCTATGTGCTCGACGGCGACAATGTGCGCTTTGGCCTGTGCCGGGACCTCGGCTTCTCGCCGGCGGATCGCGCGGAGAACATCCGGCGGGTGGGCGAGGTGGCCAAGCTGTTCGCCGACGCCTGCGTGGTGGTGCTGACCGCCTTCGTCAGCCCCTACCGCGCCGACCGGGACGCGGTCCGCGCGATGCTCGCCCCCGGCAGCTTCTTCGAGGCCCTGGTCGACACGCCCATCGAGCTGTGCGAGGCCCGTGACCCCAAGGGCCTCTACGGGCGGGCGCGCGCCGGGCTGATCGCCGACTTCACGGGGATCTCCGCTCCCTATGAGGCCCCGCTGGCCCCCGAGCTGCGCCTGCCGACCGCCGACGAGGACATCGACGCCTGCGCCGCCCGGGTGCTCCAGGCCCTCGCCGAGGCCGGCGTCATCTCCTGATCGACGCGCAGCTCACCCTTCAGCGAAGTCGCGCTGCACCAGGGCCACGAGCGCCTGGAGCGCCGCCTGCCGATCGGTGAACCGGCGCGCGCCGTTGGGAAGGGCGATGACCGCGAGCTCTCCGAGCCGGGTGAGCACGTTCCCGAAGACCGCAGCGCTGTCGGTGCGGGCCCGCTGGGCTTCGGCGATGGCGAGGAGCTCCTCGGGCGTGGTCTCGGGAGAGGCCGCCTTGAAGCTGACGAGCCGCACACCGGGCGACCACTGCCGGACCCGGTCGACGATCTTCGGCGTGGCGAGCAGCCGCAGGTGCAGCTCGGCCTGCCCGGAGGGGATCTTCTGCGGACCTTCCGTGCGGGGCGCCGCTTCGTAGTCGCCGACCGCCGCGGCGTGGATCACCACGCCCTCGGGGTGGGCCAGGACCCAGGCCTGCATCTTGTCCATGAGGTCGCGGGTGGAGCCGAAGCCCTGCTCCACCCGGCCGGCCGGGGGCGCCGCGCCGCCGCGCTCCAGCGCCGCCCGAAGCAGGGCCTCTGTGCTGCCGAGCACGGTGATCTCGCCGAGGCCCGCCAGCGCGCCCGCCAGCCAGAGCCCCGTCGCGCCGCTGCTGTTGGCGCTGATGCTGCGCATCACGTCGATGGGGTTTCGGGTGGCGCCCGCGGTGATGAGAACGTCAGGCACGTCAACTCCGAGCAGGTCAAGGCACAGGGGCCCCAAGCGAGGCGCCCGCCGCGCCCGCGCCTGTGACAGGAATGGGGCGGCGCGACGCCCGCGCCCCGCCTCCCCTAGCCGGAGCCGCCATGTCTGACACCCCCGCGCCGCCGAGCCCCGCGATGCTGTCCGCCGCGCGCCTCGCGGAGGCCTTTGGGGAGCCCCCGGACGCGATGATCGTGCTCGGAAGCGGGCTCTCACCGCTGCGTGCGCGCCTCCGCGGCGCCACACCGCCGGTGCCCTACGCGCAGCTCGGCCTGCCGACCCCCGGGGTCCACGGGCACGGGGGCGAAGCGGTGCTCGGCCAGCTCGGCGAGGCCCGCGTCCTGTTGATGAGCGGCCGCGTGCACGCCTACGAAGGCCGGGCGCTGGAGGAGGTGGTGCGCGCCACCCGCGCGGCCGGCCTGTGGGGCGCCAAGCGCTTGATCTTCACCGCAGCGGTCGGCAGCACCCGGCGCGAGCTGGTCCCCGGCACCCTGGTGCGGCTCACCGACCACATCAACTTGACCGGCCTCAACCCGCTGCGGGGGCCCAACGACGACCGCCTCGGGCCGCGCTTCCCCGACATCAGCGCGGCCTACAACCCCGTGCTGGGCGCCCACCTCGACGAGGCGCTGGCGGCCAGCGGCGGCCCCTGGTCCCGCGGGGTCTACTGCTGGACCGGCGGGCCCAGCTACGAGAGCCCCGCCGAAGTTCGGATGGTGGCGCTCCTCGGCGGCGATCTCGTCGGCATGTCCACGGTGCCCGAGGTCATCGCTGGGGCGCAGCTCGGCTTGCGGATGGGCGCCGTCGCGGTGGTGTCCAACCTCGGCGCCGGGCTCGCCGAGGAGCCGCTCACCCACGAGGACGTGACCCGGGTGGTCGGCGAGGCCGCAGACCGGCTCGGCCACGCGCTCACCTTGGCCCTCGCGGCCGACCTCCGCGCCGCTGGCGGCTGATGGGCGCAGGGCCGAGCGTCCTGCTCCTCGCCGGTCTGGAGGGGAGCCCGGCGATCTGGGGCCCGCTGCGCGCCGCCCTGGTCGCGGCCCGGGTGGCCAAAGGGGCGCCGCCGCTGCCGATCCACGCCGCCCGACCGACCGCCGGCCCGAGCCTGCTGCGCCAAGCCGAGGCCATCGACCGCCCGAGCGGCCCGCTGCTCGTGGTGGGGGCGAGCTACGGCGGCCTGCTCGGCTGGGCGCTCAGCGCGAACCCTCACAACAACGTGGTGGGCGTCATCCTGATCGAGACCCTGCCCTGCGTGGACGCTTACCCGCGCTGGCGCCGCTGGGAGGCCGGCTTGGCCGCGCGCGCGCCGTCGGTCCTCGCACGGGCGCTGTGGCGGCGACGCCTGGAACGAAGCCTTCAAGCAGACGGCGCCCCGTCGGCGCTGCGGGCCGAGATCCACGCCGAGGCCCTCCCGCAGCCAGCGCTGATGGAGCGCATCGCGGCGATCCACCGCTGGGGCCTGCCCGAGCGCCCGGCCTGCCCCGCGCTCTGGGTGCTCGGCGCCGGGCGGCGAGGCGCGTGGCCGGCGGCGGCCCTGCGGCGGGCCCAACCGCAGGCGGCGCTGCGGTGGCTGCCGGGGCGGGCGCGGCCCCAGCTCGCCAGCCCCGAGGCGCTCGCGGCGCTGGTCCTCGAGGGCCTATCGCCGCGGCCAGGGGGCCTTTCTCCCTGGTGAAGCCGGGCCTGTCGGGTTAGTCGGCGCTGTCCTGCAGTTTTGCGGGAAGAGGGACGGGAACCCGGCTGGTCACGCCCTTCTGGCTGTTTGGCCACCCCCCTCCGCCAGCCGGACGCGGACACGCCCCAGAGATGTTCGGCGACACCCCCATGGTCATGATCGAGGATGACGCCGCTCTGCGCGCCCTCGTTGACCGGCTCCGCCAAGAACCAGTCATCGGCATCGACACCGAGGCTGACTCCTTCCACCACTACCGCGAGAAGCTGTGCCTCATCCAGCTCAGTGACCGCACCCACGACTACATCATCGACCCGCTCCAGCTGACGGACCTGTCTCCGCTCGGCGAGCTCCTCGGGGATGCCAACATCGTGAAGGTGCTGCACGGCGGTGATTACGACGTGGTCTCGCTCAAGCGCGACTACGGCATCCGCATCCGCAACTTGTTCGACACGATGATCGCGGCGCAATTCTTGGCCTTGCCCCGCATCGGCTTGGCCGACCTCATCGAGCGCTACTTCGGTCACCACGTAGACAAGAAGTACCAGCGCCACGACTGGGCCAGCCGGCCCCTGCTGCCCGAGCACCTCGACTACGCCCGCGGCGACACCCACTTCTTGCTGGCACTGCGCGAGGTCCTGACCCTTTTCCTCACCCGAAAAGGTCGCCTGGCCGCGCACAGCGAAGAGTGCGCCATCCTCGAAGAGCGGGACTGGACCCGCGACAACGACGACAGCGCCTCCTTTTTGCGGGTCAAGCGCAGCAACACCCTCGACGAGCTGGGGCTCCGGGTCCTGCGGGCCCTGTGGGCCTACCGCGACAACGAGGCGCGCAGCCTCGACCGCCCGGCCTTCAAGGTGCTGCCCGATGAGGTGCTCCTCGGCATCGCCAGCAGCCGGCCGACCGACGACGATGGCCTGCAGCACGTCATGCGCCGCGGGAGCAGCATGCACCGCAAGCACGGCGACGCCCTGCTGCGCTGCGTCATGGACGGCCTCGCCGACGAGCGCCCGCTGCCCTCCAAAGAGGCGCCCGCGCGCCGCGACCGGAAGGCGGACTCGGGCCCGGCCATCGAGCGGCTGCTCGGGCCGCTCAAGGAGTGGCGCAACCAGGTGGTGGACAAGCGCGGCTTGGCCCCAGTGGTGGTGGCGAACAACAACCTCCTCAAGGAGATCGCGCGCCTCACGCCCAGCACCATCGAGGCCCTCGCGGCCGTGCCCGGCATTCGACGCTGGCAGGTGATCGACTTCGGCGAGGAGCTGCTCCGCGTGGTCGAGGGCGCCGCGCCGGTCGAGCCCGAGGGCGGCGGCAAGCGGCGTCGGCGTCGTCGGCGCTGAAGCGCTGCGGGCGCCACCCGGGGGAGAGGCCGAGCCCCCCGGTGGCGCCCGAGCGGCTCAGGGCGTGTAAACGGCGATGTAGGGCAGGTTGCGGTAGCGCTCGCCCAGGTCGAGGCCGTAGCCGACCACGAACTCGTCGGGGATGCTGAAGCCGACGTAGTCGCAGGTGATGGCGACCTCCCGGTGCACGGGCTTGTCCAGCAACGAGCAGGTGCGGAGGCTTTTGGGGCCCCGGACCGCCAGGATCTTGAGGAGGTAGTCCATCGTCAGGCCCGTGTCGATGATGTCCTCGACGACGAGGCAGTGCTGGCCCTCGATGGGGTTGCGCAGGTCGTCGGTGATGCGCACGACGCCGGTGGTGCGGGTGCCGCCCTGGTAGCTGCTCACGCCGAGGAACTCGCAGCGCACGTCGCCGCCGATGGCGCGCACGATGTCGGCCATGAAGATGAAGGATCCCTTGAGCACCCCGATGACCGTGATCGGATCATCGCCGTAGTCCGCGCGGATCTTCGCCCCGAGCTCGCGGATGCGCGCTTGAAGCCGGTCTTCGGCGATCAACACCGACAATTGTTCACGTGCCATGGAACCTCCCTTCGCGCCGGTCACTATCGCCCCCGCCGCGGCGACCGTGCCCAAACCGCGGGGCGATCCTGTGAACCGAAACGCCCCGATGGAGCCTGTTTCAAGCGGGTCGAAGGCTGCGGCGCCCCCTGCGGACACGGGGCGAGGGTGCAGCGGGGAGGGGACGCGCACGGTCGAGCTCGGGCTCGAAGGCGGCCACCAAACGCCAAAAACGCCTCAAACGCCCAAAAACACCAACCCCACCGAGCTCTGCCCTGGCGGGTAGAGGGTGGGGCGGGCGAAGCGCGACGGGAGGGCCCGAGGGAACCTTAGTCGATCATGTACCGGAAGCCGACGAGCACCTCGCCGCCGGACGACAAGGTCTTGCGGAAGCGGGCGTTGTAGTTCACCGTGCCGATGAACTGGAAGCGCTCGTCGAGGGTGTAGGTGACGCCTGCGCCAGGCTGCAGGATGGCGAACTCGGTGCTGTCGCGGGTGATGAA
>CANHON010000075.1 GCA_947462115.1 Deltaproteobacteria bacterium
CGCGAGGCTGTCGCTGGTCAGCTCGACCACCGGCAGCTTGCCGACCGCGCCCGGCGCGCTCGCCGCATGAATGTCGAGGATCTTGACCGGAGCGCCGTTCACGACGAGTGCGGCGCCGTAGGCGGCCTCGGCTTTGGCGTCGAGCAGGGCGAGGGCCGGCTGGGCGTTGGCGCAGATGGCGCGGGCCTTGACGAGGTCGAGCCCGGGATCGAGCGGGACGGCGACGGCGCCCGCGCGGAAGATGCCGAAGCAAGCGATGGGCCAAGACGGGTGGTTGGCGCCGCTGATGATGACCCGGTCGCCGGGCTGGACGCCCGCTGCGGCGAGGCGCACCGCCACCGACTCGGCCCGCGCCCGCATGGACTTGTAGGAGATGCGGGTGAAGCCGTCCTCGTGGGTGCGCAGCAGCGCGGGCGCTTCGTCGTGGCGCTCGGCCACCTCGTCGAGCAAGGCGAGGAGGTGATCGTAGGCCTTCAGCGGCTTCTTGGGCTTGGCGAGCCGCTCTTCGATGAGCGGGCTCACGTGGGCGTGGATGCCGGGGCAGTGGACCTCGTAGAGGTAGGCGCGCCAGTCGATCTTCTCGGGGGTCCAGCTCATCACGCCGCGCTGGGCCTCGGGCAGCCGCGCCCAAGCCGCTCGGGTGTTGGCGCAGGAGAACCGGTAGTTGTGCGTGGCCATGAAGGGCACGAACTGGTCGGTGATCCGGGCCTGCACGGTCAGAGACTTCTTGAGGCCGTCGAGCGCGCTGGTCAGCGGGCTCACCACGTCGCGGAGCGGCGTATCGGTCAGCCGCTTGAGCCAAGTCGAGACCTCCCCGACCTGCTCGGCGCGGTGGGCCGGGCCGGTGGCGAAGTAGTCGCTGACGCTGATGGCCGTCGGCTCCCAGTGGGCCGCCAGGGCGTTCATCAGGGGGCTGCCGGTCGATTTGTTGCGGAAGTGGCTGCGCTTCCACAAGCCGACCAGCTCGATGAGCCGGTTGATGGGCAGCGGGGCGGAGTCGGAGCTGCCGTACTGGTAGACGTCCCGGTGCGTGCCCTCCAGCAGCTCGCCGAGGCTGACCATCATGCCCGAGGCGACCATATCGACGGGAATGACGTCGAGCACGGTCTCCTTCTGTTGGGGGTAGCGGACGGGGCCCTGCACCGCCATGTAGATGAGCGGTGCGGAGGTGTTGATGCCCTCGTTCCAGCCGACCCGCGGGTACTCCAGCGACGACTCGATGACCGCCGGGCGCCCGATGGTGAAGCGCAGCCCGCTCAGGCAGAGGATCTGCTCGCCGATGGACTTGGTGTAGGTGTAGATGTTGTGCCAGCCCCAGAACTTGGCCCGCTCGTTTCCGCCGGCCACGAGGCGCTGCTCCTCAAATTCGCGGCGCACCTTCTTGAGCTCGTCGGCGAGGGCGGAGCCGCGGCGGGGCTCGTTGCGGTCGAAGAGGTTCTTCTTGGCCTGATCGAGGAAGGCCGACTCGCGGAAGGCGTCATTGGCGCGGTGGCGCACATTGTCCACGAGGTCCAGGCACTCGCTGATCTCGCGCTCGGGGTCCCAGTGCTTGCGGTCGAGGTCGGCCGCCTTGGGGAAGGGGAAGCTGAGCGGGTTCACCTCGTCCACCGCCCCGGTGCGGTCGCCGGCGACGTAGCAGGTGGACGTGTGGAACAGGGGCAGACCGGTGGTGCCGACCCGGCCGAGGTCGCGGCAGAGCGCGACGAGGTTCTTCATGCCGAAAGCGTTGACGTTGAGGGCGTAGTCGAGCGGCGGGTTGAAGTCCACCACGCCCGAGCTGTTGACCAGCACGTCGAGGGTGCCGCGCAGGGCGTCGCGCAGCTCGGCCGGCACGCCGCAGAGCTCCTCGGTGATGTCGCCGGGGATGGGCGTGACCTTCTCGCGCAAGAAGGCCTCGAAGGCGGCGCCTGGGTAGCGCTCCCGCAGCGGGTCAAAGGTGGGCGAGGTCGCCACCTCGGCCCAGAAGCGCTGCTCGCTGGTCTGGCGCACCCGGCCGTTCTTGTCGGTGCGGGCCCGCACCACCAGGTAGCAGTGCCCGACCTGCGGGAACTGGTGCAGCAGCATCGAGAACCACACCTTGCCGAGGAAGCCAGTGCCTCCCATGACGAGGATGCGCGCGCCATCGAGGAGTCCCTCGAGGTCGAGCGGCGGGCGGGTGTCGACGCGGCTCTGCGCGGCGGTCGGAGCGGAGGGGTGCTGGTCGATGCTCATGATCTCCCCGGGGGGGCGGCGGCCTCGGTGCGGAGCGCGCGGCGTTCAGTCGGCGTCGGCTTCGATGGCGGGCGGCGGAGGCTCGGGGTTCACGTCGGCCATCAGCACGGGGCAGATGCGGAAGCAGGCGAGGGAGGGATCGGCGGGGCCGGTCTCCTTGGCCATGCGGAGCGCGTCGCCCATGCTGCTGGCGGTCTCGTAGCCGAGGATCCCCGGCACGTACTCGTTGTCGGCGCCCACCACGATGACCCGACCGCGGTGCTGGCGGCCGTTCTCGCCCCAGTACCACATGTAGAAGGGGTGGACGGGGTGGTAGGCCTTGCCGGTGCGGTACTGCTGGATGTAGCCCGGGTGCCGCCGGAACTCGCCCTCAAAGCGCTTGTGCAGCTCCATCGCGTCGCGGGTCTGGGTCAGCAGCTTGTGGAAGAACTCGGTGTAGGCCGGGTGCTGCTCACGGTCGAAGATGTCGCTGCAGGGGTGCAGGATGATCATCGTGCCGCCCTTTTTCAGCAAGGGCGCGCCGCGGTGCAGGTTGTGGAGGTAGCCCTCGGCCATCACGCTGACGAGCAGCGGGTTGAGGAAGGAGCCCACGTTGTAGGGGCTGATGTAGGGGATGGGGAAGACCACCACATCAAACTGGCCGTCGATGGGCACCAGCAGCTGCTGGTGGCACTTCTCCAAAATGGCGTCGTGCACCGGCTCGCAGGCGCCGGCGAACACGCCGATCATGTCGTAGGGGGCCGGCACCTTCTCGAAGATGGCCTGGCGGGCCGGCTGGGGCAGCTTGTCGAGGGTCTTGACCAGCGCCCGGAGACCTTGCCACTCCAGCGTCGAGAGGTCGTCCTCGTTCTTGCCGAGGATGTCCAGCGGCTTGTCGAACATGCGGTTGTTGACGGTGGTCTCGATGTGGAAGACGTCGAGCTTCTCCTCGATGAGCTTGCCTACGTTGACCATGCGGCGGTTGAGCTCGGAGCGCTTGGGCTCCATGTACGAGCCCGACATGCGCACCGACGAGGGGTTGTGGTGGCCGCGCAGGGTGCGGTAGCCGACCAGACCGGTGCCGAGCGACTTGTAGCCGCCGTTCATCGGCACAAAGGTGAGGTTGACGTAGATGACGAGGTCGCTGGCGGCCGCGCGGGCGTTGACCTCGACCTCGATGCCGTCGTCGGTGGTGCCGAGGTAGGTCAGGCCGCCCGGCTTCTCGGCGTCGTGGTTGTAGAGACGCTCGGGGTAGAAGCGGTTGAACACCCGCGGGCCGACCACGTGCTTGATCTCGTCCGCCGTCATGTGGCGGTGGAAGGCGACCGCGATGATGAGCTCGATGTCGTCAATGCCGTGCTGGTCGAGCATCTCGATGACGGGCTCCAGCACGCGCTGGCGGCAGTCGGGGCCCTTCATCGGCGGCAGCGGCATGCTGAGGTCGTCGATCGCGATGGTCACCCGCATGCCCGGCCGCAGCTTGGCGTAGAGCGGCGGGGTGCCCAGCGGGTGGTTCAGCGCGTAGCGAACGGCCGCGTCGGGGTCCGACAAGCCGGCCATCGGCTTTTTGGGGTAGAGCACCTTGCTGCCCACCGGCAGGTCCACCTCGACGAGCTTGGTGCCCGAGAAGAGGACGCGGGGACGCGAACGGTGGTCGATGGTGACGACGCAGGGATGATCAACGCTCATGGGTGGCCCTCAGCGGCGAGAAGAGCCGCGCCCGGTGGCGGACTTGCGCTCTGGTACGTTGATGTCAAGGATGGGCCAGCGGTAGGCCCGCGCGAGGCGGGCGAGGCGCTCATCCGGGTTGACACAGTTGGGGTGCCCCACCACCGACAGCATGGGCACGTCGGAGTAGGAGTCGGAGTAGGCGTGGCTGCGGAGCAGGTCGTGGCCGTGCTTGCGGGCGTCGGCGACGATCAGCGCGGCCTTCTCGGGGCCGGCCACCACCGGGCGGAGCAGCTTGCCGGTGGCGAAGCCGTCCTTGAACTCGAGCCGGTTGGTGATGCAGTCGTCCGCGCCGAGGTAGGCCGCGAGGTGGGCCGTGGTGTGGTCCAGGCTGCCGGTGATCAAAACGACGCGCTGACCAGCATCCTTGCACTTTTGGATGAGCTCTTTGGCGCCGTGAAAGATGCGGGGCTTGATCACATCTTCGAATACATCCGCGGCGACCAAGACCATGCGGTCTTCGGTCATGCCCCGGTAGTTGGAGAACAGCAGCTCGTTGAACAAGCGGCGGTCCCGCAGCTCAGCCATCGCCATCGCCGGCGCGCCAAGCAGGGCGCGGCCGACCCGCAGGGCCGACATGTCGGGGCGGGCTTGGTTGAGCAGGTAGTAGAAGGTGGGCTGCAGCAGGTTCGTGCCGACCAGGGTGCCGTCGACGTCGAAGTAGGCAGCGCTCGTTCCCTCATGCCGCGCGGGGGTGTCGGCGGGGTGGTTCAAGGCGGCTCCGCGGAGGCCCATTGGGCGTGGAGGAGGGGAAGTCCGCAGCTTGGGCTGCGGCTCGGCCGGCGGGGCTAACGCGGGCCCATGGCCACCGGCTACTGAACAAGGGCAAGGGCGGCGCTGCTGGGGTGTAGAAGGGGCCGCCCCGTCGCGCCTTCCACGCAGGTGACGGTCAAGGAACGACCGAAGGGCGGGCGGCGGCCGGCGCCTCGGCGGTGCGGTCGGCGGGGTTGCCCGGCGGGGGCCCGGCGGGGGTCGGGGCGGGCGGACGGTGGCCCAACGGGCGGCCTCCGGTGCGCAAGGCCGCGGGCAGCAGGCCGCCCCGGGGGCCGTTGAGGGCCTCCCGCAGCACCATCGCGCCGCGCAGCGCGGCGGCCTGGCGTTGGGCGCGGCGGAGGGCAGGTTTGGGCGCAGCGGCGCCGATGGACCCGAAGGCTTGGCGGGCTTCGCTCAGCCGCCCGATGATGCAGCGGTGGAGGTTGGCCGAGAGCGGGCCGTCGGCGCGGGCAGAGGCTTGGCTGGCCAAGATCGCCGCGCAGAGGATCACCCGGGGCCGCTGGTGGACGGCCTCGCCACCCCGGAGCGGCGCGACGGTGCGCTCCACGAGTCGCCAGCCGCTGGCGCTCAGGGTGAGCCCTGGCACGTCAATGAAGCGGTGGCCCGCGAGGCAGTCGAGGCCGCGCTCCAGCAGCCGCTCCACGCCTGGCAGCACGAGCTCCAGCAACAGGCCCTCCGCGACGCGGATCTGCTGCCCATCGAGCCGCGGGATCAAAAAGGCCACGTCGGGGCCATCCTCGACGTTGTCGGGCCCCACCTTGAGTCCGTGGGCCGATCGCCAGGCCCGGAGGTGCGGAGCGCCGGCCGCGCCGAGCTCCATCGACTCCAGGACCGCGTGGCTCACCATCACCCGCAGGTGGGCCGGCGGGTGGGGCATGAGCGCCCGCCCATTGGCCTCGGCCCGCAGCACCGCGCTCGGGTCATCCTCCCGACGAAAAGCCGCCACGAAGCCCGCCAAGGCTGCCGGCCCCAGCAGCAGGGTGGCGATGACATCGCAGAACAGCTCGACCCGCCAGGCGCCGATGCAGGCCTGCAAGCCCTCGATGCTGGCTTGGCCAGGGCCGGGGGTAGGGCCGTCGCCGCGCCAGCCGGTGACCCGGCTGAGCTCCTCGGGCAGGCCCGGCAGCCCTTCGTGCATCAGGTGGCCCAGCTCGTGCGCCAAGGAGGGCCACCGGAGCAGCCGCTCGCTGAAGTCGGGTGGCACGAACAAGAGCGGGTGCGCGGACGGGAGCAGGCCGGTGATGACCGCCTCCCCGCCGGCCCCGGGCGTCGGGAAGGCGAGCGGTCGCATGGGCGGCAGGTCGATGTCGTGATTGGCGGCGTGCTCGGCCAGCGGCGCCCACAGGTCGTCGAAGATCGCCTCTGCGTCAGACAGGCGCTCGGCCACCAGCCGCTCGGCGCGGGCGGCGAGCTGGGCCTCCAGCACGTCAAGCACGGGGGTGAGGTGGGCGTGGGCCGCCATCAGCGCCACCCGGTGCTGGGCGATTAACCTGGGATCTGCCGCCGCCTCGGACAGCCGCGTGGCGAGCTGCGCCGGACCGGCCCGAAGCACCTCCGCGAGGCCTGCGGCCCGCGGCCCCAGCGCGTCCACCCGGCCCATCAGCGCGTCGGCGCGGCCGCCGATGCTGGCCAGCTCGGTCTGAAGCTTGCGCGCGGCGTTGGCCTCGGCGTTTGTGCTCGAGGTGCGGGCGGCGGCCCGGGGCACGAGGCCGCCGCCTGCGGCTGGCACCGGGCGCGGCGACGCGGACACCGGCGCCGGCGTTGGCAGGCGCGGCGCAGGCGGCGCCTCCGGCCGTCGCTCGGCCGCCTTCTTCAGCCAGCCGCCGAGCAGCCACAGCAAGGGCAAGGCGAACTTGAGCAAGGTCCCAAGATCAAAGCCGGGGTCATCCATCGCTGCGCTCGCTCCGCTCGCTCTGCGCGGTCGCAGGCTCGGCGCTGCTGGTCGCTTCGCTGCCGGGGGGCAGCGCGTCGGCCGCTGCGGGCGGCGGCGCGGCCTTCTCGCTCCGCGCCGGCGAGCTCCACGCGAGCGGGTGGGGCGTGCGGGCGCGGGGCGGACCCAGCGCCTCGGCGAGCAGCCAGCGGGCGCGCAGATCGGCGCGCGTGAGCGCTGGGGTGGAGGGAGACCGCGCCATCGCTCAGCCCTCGCGGCCGTCGGGGTTCATGCCGAGCTTGTGGCGCATCTCCGTGTCCGCGACCACGTTTTTGAGGTTGTAGTAGTCCATCGCGCCGAGGTGGCCGCTGCGGAGGGCCTCGGCCAAGGCGAGGGGGACGCCGGCCTCCGCCTCTTGCACCTTGGCCAGCGCCTCTTGGTACCGCGCACGGTTCTCCTGCTCCAGCGCGACCGCCATCGCCCTCCGGCCCTCGGCCTGGGCTTGGGCGATGTTCTTGTCGGCCTCGGCCTGCTCCATCTGGAGCTTGGCGCCGATGTTGGCGCC
Source organism: Deltaproteobacteria bacterium (assembly GCA_947462115.1). Taxonomy (GTDB): domain Bacteria; phylum Myxococcota_A; class UBA796; order UBA796; family UBA2385; genus JAEUKK01. The sequence continues at coordinate 7,128 of CANHON010000075.1, forward strand.
GACGTCGACGTCGGCGATGTCGATCGACAAGATCTCAAAGGCGGTGCCGGCGTCCAGGCCCTTGCTCATGACCATCTTGCTGATCTTGTCCGGGTTCTCCAAGACCTCGCGGTGGCTGCGGGCGCTGCCGATGGTGGTGACGATGCCCTCACCGACCCGCGCGAGGATGGTCTCCTCGCCGGCGCCGCCGACGAGCCGCTCAATGTTCGCGCGGAGCGTGATGCGGCTGATGGCGACCAGCTGGATGCCGTCGCCGGCCATGGCCGCGACCCGAGGCGTGCTGATGACCTTGGGGTTGACGCTCATCCGGACCGCCTCGAGCACGTCGCGGCCCGCGAGGTCGATGGCCGCAGCGCGGTCAAAGCCGAGGCTGATGCCGGCTTTGTCTGCGCTGATGAGGGCGTTGATCACGTGGGAGACGTTGCCCCCGGCGAGGTAGTGCGACTCCAGCGCGTCGCTGCTCACGTTGAGGTTGGCCTTCACTGCGCTGATCCGAGCGTTGACGATGGTGGTGGGCGGCACGCGGCGCAGGCGCATCCCAACCAGCTGCACGATGCTCACGCCCGCGCCCGAGGCGGCGGCGGCGATCCACAGGCCGACGGGCACGAAGTAGAGGAAGAAGAAGAAGCCGATGACGCTGAGGACGCTGACGATCAAGGCGACGGGCATGGCGGTTGTGCTCCAAGGTGCGCGGGCGAGAAGGCGAGAAAAAGCGAGGGGAGGCCGCCGCAGAGCGGCTCAGGCAGAGGGCAGTCGATCCACGACGACCCGGGCGCCCTCGACCGCGACCACCACCACCTCGGTGTCCCGGTCGATGTAGTCGAACTGGCTCACCACATCGACCAGCTCGTCCGGCCCGCCGGTGGGGGGCGCGAGCCGGGCGTGGCCAGACAGCCGCAGGTCGGTGGCCGCCCGGCCCCGCCAGCCGAGCCGCCGGTGCGGGTCGGTCACGGGCAAGGGGTCGGCGCCGCCTTTGGCGCCCTGGGCGGTGCTGTCGATGGTGCGGTGGAGCACCAGCCAGCCGGGCAAGGAGCGGGTGGGCAGGAAGATCATCGCGATGAACAGCAGGACGGCGGTGGCGCCCAGGCTGAGCACCACGGCGCCCGCGGCGTCCCCGAGCACGCCGGCGTGGAAGGCCTCGCCCACGGACAGCGAGGTCATGGACAAGGCCAGCTCGCCGCCGATGCAGACGAGGCCCAGCACGCCCACCACGCCAAAGCCGGGGATCACGAAGACCTCGATGAGCAACAGCACGAGGCCGACACCGACCAGCAGCAGCTCCTCCCAGCCGACCAGCTCGGCGGAGACATGACCGAGCATGAAGGCGCCGAGGCAGCTGAGGCCCACCGCGCCGGGCAGGCCGAAGCCCGGCTGGTACAGCTCGATGAAGATGCCGAGCATGCCGAGCGACATGAGCACCCCGGCCACCGCCGGGTCGGTGAGCCAGCGCGCGAGCTGCTCACCCCAGTTGGGTGTCGGTGCCTGCCGCTCAGCGTTTTCGCCGCCGATGGCCTTCAGGACAGCGTCGAGGTCCGGCAAGGTGCCGTCGCTGAGCCCAAGCGTAAACGCCTCGTCGGCGCTGAGGGTGAGCAGCTTGCCCGCCTCGACGACGCCCGCCACGGCGACGTCCCGGTCCACCATGGCCTCGGCGAGCGCGGTGGGCCGACCCTGGGCCTCGGCGGTGGCGCGCATCTCGCCGCGCATGTAGCTGATCATCTTCTCGTCGGCGGCGGTGACCTCGTCGCCTTCGACGGTCACGGGGGTCGCGGCCCCCATCGACGCCCCGGGCGCGAAGTAGAGCGCGTCGCCGGCCATCGAGATCAAGGCCCCGGCCGAAATCGCGCGCCGCTTCACGAAGACCACGATGGGTACATCGCTCTCGAGGAGTGTGTCTCGGATGGACGCGGCGGCATCGACCCGGCCCCCGAAGGTGTCCACCTCCAGGATCACCGCAGCGGCGCCGTTCTCGTTGGCTTCGCGGACCGCGCGCCGGATGTAGGGCGCCATGCCCAGCTCCACCGTGCCCTCGATGGGCAGCACGACCACCGGACCGACGCCCCCGTCCGGCCCCGGTGCGAGCTGCACCTTGCCGGCGAGGGCAGCGCGCCCGAGCACGCCGGCGAAAATGACGACGAGCAGACCCATCAGCAGCGCCGTCAGCGGTCCCGTCGAATGCGACGGGGACGACGCGGACGCGGAGGAGAGGGGCGCTGCGCTCGGCTTGGAGTGGGGCATCATCGAGACCTCCTGGCCCGCCGTGCGAACCCGCGCTGCGGCCGCCGTTGCCGCAGCCAGTATGCACGCGACGGCGACCGCACAGCGCCGCCAGCGCACCTCCACACATAGCCAGTGTGCGGGGAGATGCAACCGGCATCGTCGCCCAAATATGTCCGACTTCAGCCTGGGTGACCGCGGTCGCTGATCATCCGGCGGGGTCGGGGGCGCAAGGGAGGCCCCCAGGCGGGGTCAGCATCCGGAGATCTCCGCCTCCATCGGGCTCGAACCACAGCTCCACGGCGGCCTTGGCCGGCAGCGGGCCCGCGTCGAGCTGGGCGTCGAAGCTCCAGGTGGTGCCGGGCTCGGCGCTCGCGCCCATGCGCTCGGCGGTGGCGCGGGCCCAGCGCTCCTCGTCGATGGCCTGAGCTGGGCTGTTCTCGTGGCTGATCAGCCGCGCCCAGACCCAGCCGGGGCTCCCGGGGTTGAGCCTGGCCCGCACCCGGACGCGGCCCTCCGCTGGTGCGAAGCACCGCAGGGTCGGGGCGCCGAGCGCAGGCTCGCCCGGCGGGAGCGTGGCGAGGGCGGCGCGCTGGGGGTTCGGGCGGCTCAGGGCCATCGAGACGCTGGCGATCCGCTGCTGCAGGTCGCTCAGCACGCGGGCGCTGCTGTGCATGTCGAGGGTGGGGGACAGCTCGTGGAGCTCCACCGTCAGCGTCGGGGCGTCGATGGTGAGGGCGGCGCTCTGCCAGCCCGCGAGCTCGGGCTGCTGCAGTTTTACGGCCGTCACGGTGAGATCGCGCTGCTCGGGGCCGTTGTGGGAGACCATCGGGCTGGTCGTCCAGGGGTGATCAGCGGGGCGGGCGCTGAAGCGAACGCAGGCACGAAACAGCGTCGTGACGGGCGTTGTCGGCGCTGCTCTCTCCTCGAGGTAACCATCCGGCCGGGCGGTCCAGTCCCCCGCGGCGCCCGCCCGCAAGCACGCGATGGCCGCGCCGCTGCCGGTCTGGTCGAGGCTCAGGCGCCAGCGCGGGTCGGCTTCGAAAGAGGCCTGCAGCACGCGCGGATCGACCGAGGCCAGGCCGCCCAGCATGGGCGCGTCCGTCGAGAGCTGAAAGGTCGTGCGGCTGCGCGCGAGGCGCTCCACGTCGAGGCCGCTCGGATCGCCGGCCAAGGGCGGCCCGCTCGCCGAGCTGCTCCCAGTGGGCGCGGGCGGGAGGCGCCTCGGCGCGGTCGGCGGGGGCGGGCCCGCGGCGAGGATCGCGGCCTGTTGGGCGGACGCGGCGCGCGCGGCGGCTGCGGCGGTGGCCTCGGCGGTGGGTGCTGCTGGGCTCGGGGGCGGCGCGGGCTTGCAGGCGCTGAGCACGCCCATGAGGACGCCGATCAGGACGACCGGGCCGGCGGGGCGGCGCGCGGCGAAGGCGGCGAGGAGGGGGCCTGTCGGTGCGCCGGTGGGGTCTTCGGACCGAGGCGCCGCGGCCGCGCGGGACGACGGGTGGGGCATGGTCAGATCCGCCCATCTTTGAGGAGGCGCAGGCTCGACTCGAGGGCCATGCAGCGGTGGATCAGCTCGCGATCGTCGGTCCGGGCGGCGGCCTCGAGGGCGGCGCCTGCCCGGCGGATGGCCCCGTCGAGATCCGCGTCCACGCCGTCGAGCTGGGCGAGCAAGGACAAGCACACCGCCAGCGCGCGGGGCTGATCCAGGGCGTGGGCGGCGCGCTCGGCGGCCACCAACAGGCTGCGCGCGGCGCCGAGCTCGCCCGCCTCGACCAAGGCCACCGCTGCGGACAGGGCGGACTCCAGGTTCCCGGCCGCGTGAATGGTGGTCAGCGCGTCATCCTGAGCGGTTTCACTTGGGTCGATGTGCATCAGGCCCCCGTCTCTAGCTGCACCCACACGGGGCGGTGGTCGGAGATGTTGGGGACGCCCCGGTAGCCATCAGTGTAGCTCGACCAGGGCTCCAGCTCGTCGTGGGCGATGGGATGGAACCCTTCGGGGTCATCGCGGTCGGTCCAGCGCTCGACCAAGGTTGGGCTGAGCGCGATGTGGTCGATGAGCGACTGGAATGAGATGTAGCTGAAGCCCGTGGTGTTGCGGCTCGCCATCTGCAAGCCGGCCCGCTGCTCCAAGGGCCCGAGGCTCGGGACCGAGGGGTTGATCCCTTCGAAGCTGTCGTTGAAGTCGCCGAGCACGATCACCTGATCGGCGAGATCGTCGGCGGCGGTGTCGGGCAGCTCGTCGCTTAGCCAATCGACGAGCTCTTCGACCTGTCGGGCGCGGAGCCGCGCTTCGTTGAGGTCCTCGTAGGGGTTGTTGTGGACGACCACGAGGGTGAAGCCGAGCGTGCCGTCGCGGGACCGCAGCTCGCCCACCAGCGGGGCGCGGGCGGCGCCTGAATTGCTCGGGAGGCGCACCTGGCGGACGTTCTCGAGGGTGAACCGGTCGCTGCGGTAGACGATCACCAGGTTCTGGGACCAGCCAGTGTCGCCGCTCACCCAGGCGTAGCGGCTGGGCAGCCCGAGCAGCTCCATCGCGCCGTCGCCCTCGACCTCCTGAAGACCCATGACATCGAGATCGTAGGCGAGGATCAGCGAGCGCATCATCTCGTAGTCGGCGGCGAGGCGGGGCTGGAAGTCGTCGCGCTCGGTGGCGGTGGTGGTGTAGTGGTCGGCCAGCCACTCGGCGTTGAAGGAGGCGATCTGCGCGAAGGAGGCGCTGGTGAGCGGATCATTGTCGGCCGCGCCGGTGTCGGCGCCGCCAGCCCCTTCCCCCCAGTCGGTCTTGCTCGGCGGCTCCGGCGTGCAGCCGGAGAGCAGACCGAGCGCACCCCAGCGAACCGCGAGGGTGAAACGGCGTAGTTGCCGGAAGCTCACGCTGCACCTCTCCTTGGGATCGTAGGCGCGCTCGCCTGCGGGGTCCGCGCGTCGCGGCCTCGGCGAAGATAGCCCGCCGTCGGCCATTCGCTGGCACGCCCCCCGGCGTCATCGGCGCGCAACCGCGCACAAAACTTTTGGCACCCGGTGACCGGTAGTCTGCCGCCATGGACAGAGCGCCGCCGCGCTCCAGCCAGCCGCCCTTGGAGATGAACATGCCCCCTCGCCAGCCCGCCCATCGCCGCGCCGCCCGCGCCCTCAGCCTCGCGCTGTCCGGAGGCGCGCTCAGCCTCTCCGGCGTCGCCTCGGCGGGCGTGACCTTGACTGGCACGGATGTTCAGGTCTACTACGGCGACTGCGGCACGTGGAACCGCGCCGGCAGCGGCATTTTCGTGCGGGACCCGAACCCGTCCTCCCCGAGCTACGGCGCCTGGGACCTGACGGGCAGCAACCGGGCTTGGCAGCAGATCACGCTGACCTACACGATGGGCGGTGTTCCCTACACCTACCAAGCCAACGACGGCGCCAGCGTCTGTACGCTCCGGATGACCAGCGAGTATGCCGACGCGGACCTCGCCTTTCACACCTACACCGCCGGCTCGATGTCGTTGACCAAGCTGGAGGACGTGGCCGCAGGCTACTACGCCACCTCCGGCGGCGTGACCATCGAGACGAACCGCGGCATCATGGTCCACTTCGAGCTCTACAACACCGGCACCGTGCCGATGACCGGCGTGAAGCTGGTGCACGGCGTTGATCCGGAGAACGACTACAACTTCGGGTCCTACGCCACCCGGAACGATGTCGCCAACGTCGACACGCGGGACAGCCTGACCGACTGGTCGGTGGCCTACGGCACCTCCGACATGTCCCTCGGCTACGCCACCTGCGCGCCGGACTCGAGCAGCCAGGGCTTCGCCGCGCGCACCACGAGCGCCAGCCCCACCTTGACCGACCCCAACGCCGCGTCGGCCGACCTCGCGATGTACATGGTCAACAACGTCGGCACCATCCTCCCGGGCGAGTCGGCGACGGTGAGCTTCATCGTCGCGGTGGGCAGCGCGTCTGGCTACGTCTCCGGCGGATCGAGCGCCAACGTCACCACCCTGGTGCGCGACATGATGGACCCCACTTGGGGCTCCTTCTCCGGCGACTACTGCGATGACTGCGACGGCGACGCCGACGGCTTTATGGCCGAGTTCTGCGGCGGGCACGACTGTGAAGATGGGGACGTGCACGCCAACCCGTCCTCTGCCGAGACCTGGTACGACGGCTACGACCAGAACTGTGACGACCAGAGCGACTACGACGCCGACCTGGACGGCATTGACGCCGTTGGCTACGGCGGCCTCGACTGCAATGACAACGACGCGCTCGTCCTCCCGGGCGTGACCGAGCGTTGGTACGACGGCGTCGACCAAGACTGCGACGGCTGGGACGACTACGACCAGGACCGCGACCGCGTGCGCAGCGCCGTCTACGGCGGCACCGACTGCGACGACTTCCAGCTCGACACCTACCCAGGCGCCCGCGACTACTGGTACGACGGCATCGACAGCGACTGCGCCGGGGACAACGACTACGACAGCGATCTCGACGGTCAGGACATCGTTCGGTTCGGCGGCCCCGACTGCAACGACGCCAACCCATCCATCTACTACGGCGCTCCCGACGTCTGGTACGACGGCGTGGACAGCGACTGCATGGCCAACAGCGACTACGACTCCGACCGGGATGGCGTGGACAGCGCTTACTTCGGCGGCGAGGACTGCGACGACCGCGCGGCCTCGGTCTACCCGGGCGCGACCGACGCTTGGTACGACGGCGTGGACAGCGACTGCGCCGGGGACAGCGACTACGACGCCGATCGCGACGGCTACGACACGGTGGCCCACGGGGGCAGCGACTGCAACGACGCCGACGCGGCCGTCCGGCCGGGCGTGGCCGAGGTCTGGTACGACGGCGTAGACGCCGACTGTTCCGGCGGCAGCGACTACGACGCCGACCGGGACGGCGACCCCCACAGCGGCTTTGGCGGCGGCGACTGCGACGACACCAACCCCGCCGTCCGCACCGGCGCGACGGAGACCTGGTACGACGGCCGGGACTCGGACTGCTCCGGCGGCAGCGACTACGACGCCGACCGCGATGGCTCCGACAGCAGCAGCTACGGCGGCCTCGACTGTGACGACACCAACGGCGCCGTTCGCCCTGGGGCCCGGGACTCCTGGTACGACGGCCTCGACAGCGACTGCGCCGGGAACAGCGACTACGACGCGGATGCCGATGGGCACGACGCGACGTTGTTCGGCGGTGACGACTGCGACGACCGCAGCGCTTCGGTTCGCCCCGGCGCGACCGAGGTCTGGTACGACGGCGTGGACGGCGACTGCTCGGGCGGCAGCGACTACGACGCCGACGGGGACGGTGATCCCCGCGTAGGTTCCGGCGGACTCGACTGCGACGACCTCGATCCCGGCCGCTCCTCCCGCGCGACCGAGACCTGGTACGACGGCGTGGACGCCGACTGCTCGGGCGGCAGCGACTATGACGCCGACCGCGATGGCTACGACAGCAGCGCCCATGGCGGCGGTGATTGCAACGACACCTCCGCCACCGTCCGCCCGGGCGCCGTGGACGTTCCCTTCGATGGGATCGACCAG
>CANHON010000076.1 GCA_947462115.1 Deltaproteobacteria bacterium
AGCGGAGGGGCGCAGCGGGGTGGCCTCCTGCAGGATGGCTTGATCATCGGCCACAATGCCTAAAAACGGGCATCCGCGCGGCGGGCGTGGGTGCTCCGTGCGCGAGGCGCGCCTCCACCTGGACCGGGGCTCAGTCTCGGCGGAGCAGGCGGAGCGCGGTCTCGAGCTGCACGTCGAGGGGCAGCTCGCCGTTCTTGCTGGCGAGAGGCAGCTCCAGCGGGCCGCTGAGCACGTCGGGCGCGATGCCCTTGCCCGCCCATGAGCTCCCGTCGGGGCCCCGGATCACGCTGTCGGCCACCTGAATGACGAGGTCGTCGTCCAGCGCGCGCCAACCCGGCAGGGCCGCGAAGCCCGCCGTCTCGGTGCCGACCACCCGGACCCGGAGCTGGCCGTTGAGGCGGACCGCGGCGGTGAAGGCCTCGGCGGCGCCGGCCGTGGCACGGTTTGCTAAGATGATGATTCGTCCAGCGAACTTTCTGGCCTCGGGCACCCGAAGGGGCTGCGGGGGCTCGCCGGGCCGCTGCTGGGTGCCGAATTCTGCCCCCTGCTCCACGAACAGCGCCGCGGAGGCCACGGCCTCCTCCAGCAGCCCGCCCTCATTGGAGCGCAGGTCGAGGATGACGTCGCTGGCGTCCTTGAGGCCGCGGGTCGCCTCGGTCAGGGCCCGGGTCACGCCCCGCCCAAAGTACGGCACGCGGATGATCTGGACGCCGTCGCGCTCGCTCACGCGGACGTCGCTGAGGTGCCAGGTGCCGCGCTGCAGGGTCACCCGTCGCAGCTTGCCCTCGCGCCGAATGTCGAGCTGCACCTGGTTTCCGGTGGAGCGCACCAGGAGCTGGTGGATCAGCGGCGCGCCGAGGCCGGTGAGCGGGCGGTCGTCGATGCCGACGATGAGGTCGCCGAGGCGGACCCCGGCCTTGTCTGCGGGCCCGCCCGGGAAGACGTCCGTGACGACCATGCCCTGCCCTGGCACCATCACGAACTCCAAGGCCACCCCGCGGCGCATGCCCTCAAAATAGGCCTGCCGCTCTCGGGCCTCGGGCGCGCTGAGCACGGCGTGGATGCGCTGGCCGGTCTGCCGATCGAGCTCGATCATCAGGCCCTCTAAGGCGCCGCGCCGCAGGCCTTTCTCGTCGAGGGCGCTGCCGTATTGCGCGCGCATCACCCCCAGGGCCTCATCGACCGTGGCGCCCGCGCTCGACGGACCCGCGGCGGCCGCGGCGCGCGGCCCGAGCCCGCCCGCCCACAGCCCAGCGGCCAGGGTCATCCACAGGATCTGGCGCAGAGCCACGACCGCTCCCTCGTTAGAAGTGCCCGCGCTCGGGCGTGTAGTTCACGGGGCGGAAGCTGTCGTTTGCGTAGGCGGGCTCGGGCTCAGCGGGCAGCGGCAGCGGCGCGGCGTCGAGGCGCTCCGACCGTTCCACCTGCTGCGTGAGGTCTTGGATCTGCGCGTCGGCCGCGTCGAGCTCGACGTTCAGCCGCACGCTCCACAAGAGCAGAGCAGCCATCAGCGCGCCATAGATGGTGATGGCCACCGGGGTGATCGCCAGCTCACGGCGCCAAAACGAGGGCTTTGGGGGCTTGGGCTGCGGGCGGCGCTGCAGCTCGTCGAGCGCCGGCGCGAGCTTGGCCTGCATCGGCGCCCAGAAAGAGGCCTCGTGCAGCCGCGGCAGGCTCGGCGGGGGCAGCTGCTCGAGCAGCTCTTGTTGTTCGGCGAGATCCGCGGCTTGTTGGGAGCAGCCCATGCAGCGCTCGAGGTGCTGCTCCAGCCAGCGCTGATCGGCGGGGGCGAGCTCGCCGTCGAGCCACGCAGCGAGGCGGTCGTGAACGGTGTTGCAGTCCATCGGGTCCACGAGTGGGTTGGGGTGGGGAGGCCGCCCGTTGTGCCGACGCTATCGCCGCGCTGGCGGCCGCGCGCAACGGACCTGTAAGAAGTGCGGCAGGGGGCGCTTCTCGGCGGCGGGGCCCTCGGGGCGGGCGGGCTGCGGTCGGCGCGGTCTCAGCCCAAAAGCAAACCCCGGCCCGCGCTCCTTGTTCCCAAGGGGGCGCGGGCCGGGGCGCGCTCGGCGGTGCGCGATGGTCAGGCGTCGGTCATCAGGCTCGTGTCGCCGTTCATCACCTCGAGCAGGCGACCGCGGGCGCGCGACAAGCGGGACATGACCGTGCCGAGCTTGATGTCGAGCACCTCGGCGATCTCGGCGTAGGACAGGTCGTCGTAGTAGCGCAGGATCAAGATCTCGCGGTGATCGTCGGTCATCTTGTCGATGGCGGACATCACCTCGGTGCGCCGCTCGCTGTTGTAGATGCCGTCGAGCTGGTCGGCGAAGGCCCGGTCTTGGAAGGGCACCGTCTCGAGGATGGCGCCCCGCCGACGCCGGTCGCGCACGAGGTTGAAGCAGAGGTTGCTCGTGACGCGGAACAGCCAGGCCTTCATGCGGAATTCTTCGTCGAAGAACCGGGTCTCGCGCATCGCGCGGATGAAGACCTCCTGCACCATGTCGTAGGCCTCTTGCGAGTCCTTGACGATGCCCGAGGCGTGCCAGAACAGCCGCTCGCGGTGCTTGCGGATGATGATGTCCATCGCCATCTTGGGGTCCTGCCGAGCCAGCTCCTTGATCTCGGTCTCGGACCAGCGGTCGGCCTGAGCAGGGGTGACGAGTCGGAGGGGCGTGGTCATGGCATCTCCCGGTGGGGACCGCCGCGCGGCGGCTGGGAAGGCCCGAAGGGGGCCGCGGTTCTTGAGGCACCGGCTCGCTGGCCGTGGGACCGCGGGGTCGGGCGAAGGGTCCTGGGCGCGCGCTGAGGTCCTCGGGGTTGAACCCGCCGCCTGGGCGGGGGCTTCCTTTTGGCTCGGCTCGCGGTCCCTGAACGTCGGTGGGCTTGGGGGGCTTTCAGTCGGCAGGAGATTTACTGTCGCTGGGCCCTTCGGCTCCGCTTCGCCGTCGGCGCGGTCGCACCGCAAACGGCGCCCCGGATGGGCCCATTCGGCCCCTGTGCACCCGTGGGGCGATCGTCACCCCAAGTGGCCACAATTCGTCAGCCTGCGCTCAGCCGGGCTCCAGCTCCTGATCGAGCTGCTCCCAAGGCACACGATCGCCCTCCTGGAGATCGCCGCCGGCCCGGGCGCGCTCGAGGCTCCACCGGCCGCCGAGGGGGTGTGCGAGGTCCCCGACGCCGACCCGGGCGTTCCAGTAGACGACGACCGGCGGCTCGGCCGGGTCGCGGGGGTGCTGGTGCGCCGGCAGCGGACCGCCCAGGGCTTCGAGCCGGGCCAGGGCGAAGCGCGCAGCGGGGTGCTCCTCGGGCGACAGGAGGTCGAGCACAAAGCTGAACATCGCCCGGGCGTCGTAGGCGGCGCCGCGGCCCTCCTCCGCCAACCAGCCGAGGCCCGCCCAGGCGAGGCCGAGCTCCGCCCGCAGGCGGAGCGGCGCTTGGACCGGCAGCCCGGCGAGGCGGCGCGTCACCTCGAGGTAGGCGCGGTGGGACTGGGGCAGCAGGCCGCGGGCCCGGGCCAGCTCGGCGATGCCCCCCAGCGCCCGCAGGCAGCGGAGGCTGTGCTGCCCATCCAGCTGCTCGGCCAGCCCGAGGGCCTGTTCGTAGCGGGCGGCGGCGCCAGCGAGATCTCCGGCGGCGGCGAGCGTCGGCGCGAGGGCGAGCAAGGTGGTGAGCCGCTCTTCGTCTCCGCCGAGGCGATCGGTGATCCCCAGGCTCCGCTCGAGATCGACGCGGGCGCGGTCCGCTTCGCGCAGCCGGCCGAGGATGACGCCCCGGCTGTGCAGGTCGCGGGCGAGCGCCACCGTCACCGGCCCGCCGTCGGCCTCGTCGAGGGCCACGGCCTGCTCGAGCTCGACGAGCGCCTCTGCCAACCGATCGGAGCGCTCCAGCACCACGCCGAGGCGGTGGTGGGCCGTGGCCCGCAGCGCTGGGGCCGGGGCGGCGGCGCTGGCCGCTTGGGCCCAGCGGGTGGCCGCTTCGAGGTCGGCCTCGGCGAGGGCGAGGTCGCAGGCGGCGATGGCCCGCGACCACGCAGCGGGGACGGCGGTCTGGTCCATCGACGCTCCTCGGGGCGGCGGCCGTGTGGATGTCGGCCCGGCCGCCGGGCTATCCTGCCCGGCGCGCCTTGGGTGCGCCCAGGGAGGGCCCGCGCGCGCAGGGGGCCCGCTGGGTGCGCCGCGGCGTGGGGGGATGAGATGCGCGCAAATCGCCTGCTGCTGCCGATGTTGGCCCTGAGCGCTCTGCCGGGCTGCTACCTGCTGGCCTCGTCGGAGATCAAGGAGACCTGCGAGGACCTGCCGGGCGGCTGCGCGGGCGGCGGGGACAGCCCCGCCGATGACGTGGACGGGGACGGCATCTCGGTCGCGGACGGCGACTGCGATGACAGCGAGGCCACCACCTACCCCTCGGCCCCCGACTCGGTCGGGGATGGCGTAGACAACGACTGCGACGGCACCGACGGCGTGGACAAGGACGGCGACCTCTTCGCGTCGGTGGACTCGGGCGGTGAGGACTGCGACGACGCCTCGGCCGAGGTCTCGCCGTCGGCGACCGAGCTGTGTGATGCATCCGGCGTGGACGAAGATTGCGACGGGCTCGTTGATGACGACGATCCCGGCGTCGAGGGTGGCGCGCCGAGCTACGCCGACAGCGACGGCGATGGCTACGGCGACCCCTACACCGAGGCGCTGAGCTGCGCGCCCCCGGCGGGCTTTGTCGATCGGGCCGGCGACTGCGACGACAGCCGCGGCTGGGTCAGTCCGGACCAGCCCGAGGTCTGCGGCGACGGGGTCGACAACGACTGTGACGGCTACGGAGGGTGCCGACCGATCGACGGCGAGCGCTCCGTCTACGCGACCGACGGGACCATCGGCTCCACGACCGTCGAGGACGGCTACACCCTGTCGGCCGCGGCGATCGGCTCGGGCGCGCTGTTGGCCGTCGGCGGCCCGACCGCGGACGACTATGTCGGGGGCACGGCGGTGTTCAGCTTCACCGGCGGGGACGGCGGGGCGATCGTCCCGGAGCTGGTGGGGCTCGTCAAGGGCGGCCCCTACGGCAATGTGGGCGCGTCGGTCCTGCTGGCCCCGGTGCTGCGCGGCGGCGGCTTGGCCTTGGTGACCTTGGGCGCCGACGGAACGCTCGCCGTCTTTGATCCGGGCTCCCTCCGCGGCACGTCGCCGCTCACCGTGGCGGACGCGCTGGCCACCGGCGCCGAGCTCTACCCGGGCTCTTCCTTTGAAGGTCGGGCGCTCGACTCGGGCGACCTCACGGGGGATGGCGTCGCTGAGCTGATCGTGGGCGCGGCCGGCTCCATTGGCGACGGCTACTATGGCGCGGTCTACGCCTTCCGCGGCGGGGGCAGCGCCTCCTACTCGACCAGCGGCGGCTACGCGGCGGTGTTGGGGACGATGTCCGGCAGCTACTCGTTCGGCTACGCCGTGAAGCTGGCCGATCTGGACGCGGACGGCCTGCCCGACCTCGCGGTGGGCGACCCCTGGGCCTACCTCGAGTCGGCCCCCAGCGGCGGCGGCCTCGTGGCCATCTTTGGCGGCGACGGTCTGCGGGGCGTGATTGACGCCAATGACGCCGATGCCATCGTGCTGTCCACGGCGAGCCCCCAGTACGTGGGCTGGGACCTCAACGCCTTCGACTTCGATGGGGACGGTCGGAATGAGCTGGGGGTCGTCGGTCCGGGGCAGGGTGAGGCGCTGGTGTTCGGCGATCTGCGCCGCGGCGTCATCGACACCACCGAGGCCCTCGCCACCTTCTCGTTCGGTTCGTACTACGGATCTCTCGGCATGAGCGCCGGGGATCTGGACGCCGATGGGTACATCGACCTGCTGTTGCCGGGCATGTACGACGCCGTCGGCGCGCAGGCGGGGAGCCTCCGGGCGGTCTACGGCCCGCTGCCCTGGGGCTGGACCGACGTGACTTCCGTGCCAGACGTCATTTACGGCGACCCGGCGGGGCGGCTGTTCGGCTACCGCACGGAGATCAGCGATCTGGACGGGGACGGCGGCCTGGACATCGTCGCGCGCGCGGATGACGGCCTGCGCCTGTTCCGCGGCGGCGGCTTCTAGGGGCCGCCGAGGTGCGGAGGGTTATCGGGGCGGCGCGGAGGGGCCGATGTTCAACCCGATCAACGCAGTGGTCCGATTTGTCGGCGCCTTTTTTCGCAAGCAGCCGCTCCAGGGCTTGAGCCCCAGTCAGTCGGAGGCCCTGGCGACGCTGATGTGGGCCTCGGTTCACGCCGACGGCGAGCCCAACGCCGCGGAGGCGGCCGGCCTCGACGGGCTGATGGCCGAGCTGCCCACCTACTGGCAGGACAACGGCGAGGAGCGGATCCTGGCCTTGCGCGAGCGCCTGTTCGACGCGGACGAGCGCGGTCAGCTCGTCGAGCTGCTCCAAGAGGCGGCGGCCCAGCTCGCCGGCTTCGAGGACAAAGAGCTGCTGGTCGCCACCCTCATCGCCACCTCCAAGGAGCACTGGGAGCGGGGCGCCGACAGCCTCACCTCGGCGGAGCGCGACTTCTTGCTGCCCATCGCCGGCTGGCTCGGCGTAGACCCCGGGCGGTTCGACGAGATCACCGATGACCTCGCCAACGCGCTCGAGGGTCGGCCGGCGGCGCGGCGGGGCTGAGCTTCAGCGGACCTGCCACACCTCGGTGCGGCGGTTGGCGGAGCGGCCGGCTTCGGTCTGGTTCGAGGCGATGGGCGCGGTGCTGCCGTAGCCGCGGGCGACGAGACGAGCCGCTGGCACGCCAAACTCGACGAGGGCGACCTTGACCGCCTCCGCCCGGGCTTGGCTGAGGCTCAGGTTGGCGATGGGCGCGCCCCCAGCCTCGCCCTCGCCCTGGTTGTCGGTGTGGGCCTCCACCCGCAGCGCCGGGGCGCCCTCGCGGAGCAGCCCCTCGGCGAGCTGCCGGAGGGTGTGGAGGGAAGCGGCGTCGAGGTGGCTCGATCCAGGCGCGAAGCGAACGGACAGCAGCGGCCCCGCCGAGGCCGTGGTCTGCGCTGCCTCGCCGGGGCAGCCGTCCGCCCCGAGGGCCGCTCCGGGGGCCGGTCCGAGCGCGGGGCAGCGATCCAAATGGTCTGGAATACCGTCTGAGTCGCGATCCTCAGCGTTTGCCCAGCGGGGGTCTGGCGGCAGCAGCGCCGGGCCGGGGTCGATCCACCGGGCCTCCATGGGCTCGATGGGCTCGGTGGTCCGCCAGGCGGTCTGGGTGAAGCCGCCCTGCTCGCCCAGCGCGTCGACCAGGCCGGGCACGGTGTGGAGGGGCTGCACGCGGAAGGCCACGGCGACCGGCTCCAGGCTCTCTTGGGCGCAGGCGATCGACAGGGCCGCCTCGCCCGCGCCGAGCCCGACGATCCGGCCACGGGCGTCGATGCGGCCGCAGGTCTGCTCGGCGATCTCCGCCAGCAGCGCCTCCTGAACCACATACAGCGTGGAGAGGTCCAGGCCGCGCGCGGCCCCGTCGCGGAGCGTGCGGAGGCAGGCCTCGGTGGGCCGCATCTTGAGCGCCGGCATGGCGAGGTGCTCGGGCGCGCCGAAGCGCAGCTTCTTCACCAGCTTTCCGTGGCCCTGCGCGAGGCCCATGCCGACGCTGACGCCGGCCTGCAGGTGCGTGACCACCTCGGCGGAGGTGTAGGTGCTGCGCTGGATCGGCGCGTCGAAGCAGTCGTCGATCTGGAGGCGGTGTTGGTCCGCCGAGAAGATCCGACCGGGTTGGAAAGCGCCGGAGAGCTCTGGGGTCGGGCTCCAGCCGGCGCGCTCCAGCAGCGCGCTCAAGGCCGGCAGCTCGGCGGCGCTGGCGGCGAGCTGCACCCGGTGCCCAGGGCGCAGCGCCGTGGCGGGCTCGGCCGAGGCGGGGCCGCCCACGATCGCCCCCACCAGGGCCGCCAGCGCGATCAGGGCCCGCGGCCAGCGCCCGATCCTGATCCAGCGCAGGGTCGGTGCAGATCGTGGCGCGGGGGCGGCGGAGCTGTGCTGCGGCTCCGCGGCGGTGCGGCGGGCTTCTTGGTCGTGGCGGCGCATGTTTGGAGGACCTCGGGGGCGTGCGGGGCCGCGAACGACGCAGCCGTGCAGACCTTGCACCCCCAAGCAAGCTGGGCGTTTTTGCCGCAGGCCCGGCCGAGATGAAGCTGAAGCTGCGCGCTCTGGACAATTCCCTGTTTGCCTTCCCCTGCCCTCGCGCCGCCGATCTGGTTAGGCCTTCCGCCTCTCCAAGACTCGAAGGAGTCCACCATGAAGAACCTCCAGATCGCGGCCCTGCTCTCGCTCGGCCTCCTCACCGCCTGCGGCGGCGATCCCCCCGCCAAGCCCGAGGCCCCCAAGGCCGAGCCGGCCGCCGCGCCCGCCCCCGCTGCGCCCCCGCCGGCCCCCGTGGCCGCCGAGCCGGTCGCCGCCGCCGCCCCCGATGGCGCGCAGATCTACGGGACCTACTGCGTCGCCTGCCACGGCGCCGACGGCAAGGGCAACAACGGCCTCGGCGGCAACTACGCCGATGTGCTCCCCGGCAAGACCGATGAGGCCCTGATGGCCTCCATCAAGAACGGCAAGACCGGCGCCATCGGCACCATGCCCCCCTGGGGCGGCACGCTCAACGACGAGCAGATCAAGGCCGTGCTCGGCTACGTCAAGACCACCTTCGGCCCCAAGGGCTGATCGGGCCTGCGCCCTCGACCGGCCCGCCGGTCCCCCTCGCGCCCCGCTGGAGCCCCGCTCTGGTGGGGCGCGCTCAATTGGTGGCCCGGAATGGCGTGCTGGACGCCATCTCCAGGCCATCTCCGTTCCAATGGGGCGCTCAGCGCCGGCCCCCCGGATGGCGGACCAAGCGGAGGGCCAGGCGGAGGGCCAGGCGCTCGCGGCCGCTCAGCGACCGCCGGTGGACGGGTCGGGGCCAGCGGTGCGGGTCACCAAGAACTCGACGCGGCGGTTCTGGTACCGACCTGCCTCCGTCGCGTTGCTGTCGACCGGTCGGGTCTCGCCGTAGCCCTTGGCCTCCAGCCGGTCGGCGTCGATGCCCTGCTCGATGAGGAAGGCGCGGACCGCCTTGGCCCGGGCACGCGACAGGCGCAGGTTCGCCGAGTCACCGCCGACATCGTCGGAGTGGCCGCCGATCTCGACCTCCAAGATGCTCGGGTTCTCGCGCAGGATGCGCGCGACGTCCCGGAGCAGGTCGAAGGAGTCCGACCGGATGTTGGTGCTGCCGAAGTCGAAGTTGACCCGGTCGAGCAGCTCGATCCGGCCGCTGCCGAGGTAGGCCTTGGAGGGGCAGCCGTTGGATCGATAGGGATCGACCTTGGGGCTGACCGGCTGGCTCGGGCAGAGGTCGCGGTAGTCGGGCACCCGGTCGGTGTCGAGGTCCGGGCAGCCGAAGGACTCCCGGCGACCGGGCCGCGAGGTGCACTCGTCCGACTTGTCGGCCACGCCGTCCCGGTCGAGGTCCGGGCAGCCGCCGGCGTCTTGGGGGCCCGCTTCGTCGGCGCAGGCGTCGACGGTGTCGATCAGGCCGTCGAAGTCGTTGTCGGGATCGGGGCAGCCGTCGCGATCACTGTAGCCGTCGACGTCTTCGGGGTCCGAGGGGCAGCGATCGAGCACGTCAGGCACGCCGTCGTGGTCGTCATCGGGGTCGGGGCAGCCGTCGCCGTCCAGGTTGTCGTCGCGATCTTCGGGGGTGTGCGGGCAGTCGTCGAGCACGCCCCAGATGCCGTCGCCGTCGGGGTCGCCGGGGGCCCCGGTCTTGCGCCAGGAGAGGCCCAGCGAGACCCGGTAGAGCGGCGAGCCGGTCTCGGGGATGAAGCCCGTGGTGAAGCCGACGGTGGTCGCGGCCCGGCGGTCGTTGCCGAGGAAGGCGTAGACCGAACCTTCGACCGGCGCGGCGGGCGCCTCCTCGGTGGTCTGGGGACCGACCGGCCGTTGGCTCACGACCTCGACGCCCACGCCGAAGCCAGGGTTGAAGCGCCAGTTTCCACCGAGGCCGAGGTCGACCTTGGCGCCGGAGCCGTCACCGGACCGCCCGCCGAGGTTGGCGCGCCAGCCGGTGTTCCCGTCGCCGCCGCCGAGGAGCAAGGCCGCGCCGCCCTGCACCGCCCCGCTGCTGGTGTCGGTCTGGGTGGGGGCGATGACGAAGGGCTGGATGCCGATGCCAAAGCCGCCGGGCCGGGCTGACAAGAAGGGGATGGTGGCGCTGAGCTGGGCGTCGCCGAGGCCCGCCACCGTCTGATCGCCGGTCACCAGCGCCGAGACGAAGGGCAGGTCGGCCTCAAAGCGCAGCCAGTCGGCCAGCGTGTAGGCGCCGCCGAGGTGCACCGCCGACAGCCGACGCTGGGACACCGGGGTGTCGAGCTCTTCGGCCACGCTGATGAAGCCGCCGAGGTAGGCCGAGCCCTTGCCGCCCGTGAAGGGGTGGACGAGCTGAAGGCCGCCGCTGCCGTCGTGTGCCGAAGGCGAGGGGCGGAATTCCGTGGAGGTGCCGGGAGAGGCGGCTGCCACGCCACCCTGGGCGAGCACCAGCGCGAGCAGCGTCAGGCGCGTCGCCGGGAGGGCGCGGGCGAAGCGGAGCGGGGCCCCGCGGTGGCGCGTGGCGCGCGGCTTGGCGGTCGTCATTTCGCGCCCTCCTTCCAATCCAGGCCGCAGTTCGCGGCTTCCAACAAGGGCGGCCCGTGTACGCCAGAGGCGAAGGCTGCGGAGGGGGCGGGCAGGGTGGTGCCGCGGCGCCCGTAGCGGAGGGCGACGAGGCCCGCCGTCTGTCCCCAGACCACCCACGAGCCCTGGTGCACCGCATGGGCGACCAGGCCGAAGTTGTTGCCCAGGTTGTAGTTCAGGCTGCCCCGGACCTCATAGCCGAGGTAGGTGCCGGGGTTGAGGTACAGCGTCTGTTCGCCGAGGACCTGCTGAGGACCGGCGCCGATGAGGCCGCAGGCTTGCAGCTTGCCGGCGGGGTCGATGCCCCAGCGAGACTCCAGGCGCACCATGCCCGAGTAGAAGACGTCGGGGCTGAACATGCCGCCCTGGCCCGGGTCGAAGCCGTCCACCTGGCGGTCGTGGTCGAGCACGATGCCCTCGAAGGCGAGCCAAAGGCTTCGATCGAGCTCGTCTTTGAGCGGCGCGCGGCCCCAGATGATGGCCTGCTCCCAGGCCACGGTGCCCGCCTCCGCTGGGTTGATCCCGAGGGATGGCCCCGAGGACTCGCCCCAGCGCGCGAGGATGCCGGCGTTGGCTTGGTTGGGCCAGTAGTGGCTGATCTGACCGCCGATCCAGGTGTCGTGCACGCCGCCCCGCACCTGCCCGGTCTGCGGATCGCGGGTGCCGGCCATGCTCGTGAAGGTGTCGGTCACCGGCGCGCGCACGGTCTCGAGGCCCGCGTCGAAGCGCCCAGACAGGCGCCCGCGGACGCCACCGGACCAGGTGACGATGGGCTCCGCCGCGAAGCCGTCGCCGGTGGGGCTGGTGCCGACCCGGCCGTGGGCGGAGACCGACTCGTTGCCCGCCGTCGCGAAGCCCGCCGAGCCCGCGAAGCCGCTGGCCTCGTTGAGCCCGTCGGTGACCCGGATCGGGATGACCTCGGCCTGCAGGCGCACCGGGCCGAGGACCGCGAGCTCGCCGGCGATGGGCACATACTGCAGGCGGAGGAAGTTCTCGCCGGCCACGCCGGGGCGGGTCGCCATGCCCACGCCGCCCGCGAGGCTGCCGCGGTAGGGGGTGGACAGCGAAGCTTCGGCCTTGGCGAGGTCGATCTCCGGCAGGACCGGGTTGGAGTCCGGCGGCACGGCCTCGGGATCTTCGGGCGCGATCTCGCGACCGGAGGGCGGCCGGGCCACGGGCAGCGCCTCGGGGGCCTGGCGGCTGCGGTTGACTCGCCCGTTCTTGGCCTCCAGCCGGACCTCTTCGAGGGTGCGGCCCGCCGCCATCGGCCGGCCGCGCTCGGCCTGGACCCGCGCCAGGGCCACGCCCACCTCGGGGTCTTTGTGGGTCGCCCAGTACTCTTGGAGCACCTCTTCGGCGTCCGAGAGCTGGCCGCGCGACAGGTAGGTGCTGGCGAGGCCGACCACGCCGCCCGCGTCGTCGGGGTCCATGCTCTGCGCGGTCTCGAAGGCCGCCAGGGCCTCGTCGTGCCGGCCGAGGTCGAGCCAGGCCGAGCCGATGAGCACCCAATGGCGGCTGCGAGAGTCGCCATAGTAGCGGATCGCCTCGTTGATCATCCCGTCGCCGGCCTCCCGGGGGCCCGCGGCGGCGGCGGCGCGCGCCCGGTCCAGCCGCACGGCCAGCTCCAAGGCGCGGACCTCTTCGCCCAGCCACTGCTCCCGGCTCTGGGCCCGGGCCTTCTCGTAGAAGGCCAAGACCTCTTCGGTGCGGCGGGTCTTGAGGCCGGCGGCCTGCAGCGCGGCCAAGGCGCCGGCGTGGAGCGGGTCCTGCTCCAACACCAGGCGGGCCTGGTCGAAAGCGGCCTCGGACTCGCCCTCTTTGAGCATGAGCGCGGCCATCGCGACGCGCAGCTCGAGGTCGCCGGGGTAGGCGTCGAGCTGGTCTTCGAGGATGCGGCGGGCCTGGTCCATGTTCCCGAGCACCGCGGCGCCCGCGGCCTCGCTGATCGCGTACTTGCGCTCGACTTCTTCGGCCAGCGCGATGTTTTCGCGGTTGGGACGGCGCGCGCAGAGGCCGCTCACCCGCCGCTGGGCGTCCTCAAAGTCGCCCCGGGCGGCCTGGGCGCGGATGATGCCGCGCTCGGCCTCGTCGAACTCGGGGTCGATGTTGAGGGCCTCTTCGTACCAAGCCTGGGCCGCGTTGTACTGCCACCGGTTGAGGTAGAGCGCGGCGAGGCCGGTGTAGAGCACCGGATCGGGGCGGTCGCGGATGGCCGCTTGGTACATGTCGAAGGCGCCGCGGGCGTTGCCGGCCCGGGTGAGGCGGTCGGCCTCGGCCCGCTTCACGTTGGACTGCGTGCGCAGCCACGCCTCCCGGGTGTCGGGGTCGCGCGGCTCGTCCATGCGCTCCATGAGGTAGCGGGCCCGATCCAGCTGATCGAGGGCGATCCGGCTGTTGATCTCCCCCATCGCGAGCCAGGGGTCTTCGGGGTCGATGTCGCGCGCTTGGCCGTAGGTCTCGGCGGCCTGCTCGTAGAGCTTCATCTCCGAGAGCGTGTCGGCGAGCGCGTGCAGGAGGGTGATCTCGCTGGGGTACAGGGCCAGCAGGTTCTCGTAGAGCCCCCGGGCCTCGCCGTAGCGACCGGCCTCGCGCGCCATCCGGGCGTCGCGGGAGATCTCGAGCATCTCCAGCTCGCGCTCCAGCCGGCGCGCCATCACGTCCGAGTAGCCGGTGGCGGCGAGCAGCCCGCGGGCCTCGGCCTCACGCCCTTGGGCCTTGAGCAGCGAGACCAGCGCCATCAGCGCCTGACGGTTGCCCGGCGCCAAGGACCAGGCCTTGCGGTAGGCCCGCTCCGCTTGCGGGAGCTGCCCGGCTTGCCAGAACACGCCGCCGAGGCCGACGAGGTAGCCGACCGAGCGCCGATCCATCGCGTGGGCGATGAGGTACTGCGCCTGGGCCTCTTGGGCTTGGCCGGCGGACTTGCTCTGCTCCGCCAAGATGGTGTTGAAGCGCGCGGTGTCTGCCGCCAGCCGGAACCAGCGGGCCTCGGTCGGGGCGCTGGCCAAGCCGGCCCGGAGCATCTCAACGGCGGCGTCGGTGCGCCCGGCCTTCCAAGCGGCCCAGGTGTAGAGCTGCACCCACTCGTAGTCGTCCGAGCGGGCGCGGGTGCCGGCCTCGAGCAGGCGCGTGGCCTCCTCGGGCTGGCCGATCACGATGAGGTGATGGGCCCATGCGCGCAGCACGATCGGGTGGCTGCCGTCGAGGGCGCGGGCCTTGTTCAAGGTCTCGGCGACGGAGGGGTCGCGGCTGTCGAGGTCGACCGAGGAGGCCAAGGAGACGGCCTCGACCGTCTTGGCCATGGGGTCGTCGGGCGAGGGCAAGCGGCGGCGGGCCTCGCTCACGCGACCGGCGTCCAGCAGCGCCTCGATGAGCCCGACCGTGTAGGTGCGATCCCGGGGCTCCAGCATCACCGCCTGCTCCCACAAGCGCACGGTGTCGGCGCGGTTGGTGAGCCGCTCCTGGATGCGCGCCTGGGTGGCGTAGAGGTTGGCCTTCTCGGTCTTGCTGCGGGCGCCGTCGCTCTGGCGCTCCCGGGCGTGACCGAGCGACTCGATGGCGGCCTCGGGGTAGCCCATCTGCTGCAGGGCCACGGCGCACGGGGCCGGGGCGCGCGTGGACTTACAAGCGGCCGGCACGAGCTCGGCGCCGGCGCGGAGGGCCTCGTCGTAGCGGCCCAGCGTGATGAGGGCCGCCACTTCGCCGCGCCACACCGCCGCGCTGCTGCGCTCCTCCCGGAAGACCCGCAAGGCGCGCTCGGCCTCGCTGTTGTGGAGGTAGGCGTCGCCCAGCGCCAGCCGGGCTTCGCGATCAGTGGGGTCCTGGGAGAGGCGTCGGCGCAGCAGCTCCATCGACTGCTTGCGGGTCGTCGCCTGCTCCACGCCGGCCTGGGCGGCCTTGAGCTGAATGGCCCGCGCGGCGTCCTGCGGCACGTGGGTCGCCAGCACGCTGTAGGCCTCCGCCCAGGCGTTGCGCGCCGGGCGGGTGAGCAGCAAGCGCTGGAGCATCGCGGCGGCCTCGGAGCGCGTCGAGGGCTCGTCGAGGGCTGCGACCAGCACTGCGACGAGCTCGTCTTCGCGACCCTCGGCCCGGCTGAGCGTGTCAGCCAAGGCCAGCAAGGTCCAAGGGTCAGCGGCGGCGTCTCGGGTGGACGGCTCATCTCGTCGGCCGTTGGGCTCTTCAGCCCATGCGGCGGACAGGACGAGGCC